>JAAAPH010000262.1 GCA_009908415.1 Bacteroidota bacterium | reverse complement strand
CCAGCGGCGATGGTCGTAGATGGCAACGACGCTCTCGCCCACGACGCGCGCGGTGTCGCCCCGCACGACGAGTGCCGTGTTCTCGTCGATGCCGATGCCGAGCAGCTCCGGGTGCGCCTCAATGACGGGAATGAGGTCGTACTGCCGGTCGCGCGCCAGGAGATGCTGGTCCACGGCCGATTGCGGCAAAAATCCGAAGCCCTCTTGGTGGTTGCCCATCATGATTTCGTTCGTCTCGGTATCACCGCGAACGAGGAAGGAGCCCTGGATGGTAGCCCCTGCCGAGCTGCCCCCGATCACGCCGCCCCGATCCAGCACAGACCAAAAGCCCTCCAGCGTCTTGGTCTCGGAGTACGCGTCGACGAGGCGCCACTGCCGGCCGCCGCTGAACCACACGGCATCGGCCGTTTCCAGCGGGGCGGCGAACGCGTCGGTGTCGGCCATGAGCGAGTCGCGCGTGTGCAGCACGGTCATGTTCTCGGGCGCGGCCCCAACCTCGGACGCCATCTCCTGCAGGTACGCCCGCGTCTCGTCGATGTCCACGGACTGCGATGCCGTGGGCACGTACACGATCTCGGCGTCTTCCCCGCCAGCGAGCCTGACGAACTCGGCGTAGAGCGCAGGTTCGATGGCGCCGCCGGCCAGCATCAGCGTCCCACTCGGCACGGCAGTAGTTGCTTCGGGGGCCGCCTCATCGCCGGAGGAGGGCGTGCAGGCCGTGAGCGCGAGCGCGGCGAGGAGGAGCAGAAGAAGAGCGTACCGCAGTCGGGGAAGCATGAGGCGTTGTCGGAGCGATGGTAGGAGCTAGATCCTCCTCCAAGAAACGGGTTTTCTCGGATGGAGGAAAGCCCATACCCCGCGCCCACTCATTCGCCGGGCGGTGGGCTCTGCCACAAGATGTTACGGATCAGCCACCGGCCGTCCACCTTCGCGAGGTGCATGTACTCCACGCCCCAGTGCGCCACGATCTTGGCGCTGGCTGTCTTGTCGAGCACGTCGAACACGACGACCTCCTTCACCGCCGTCTCAGGGTCGACGCGCTGGGGATCCCGGTTCCAGCGCTGCGCGAGTTGCTTGAGCTCGTCGTACGTCATCGCCCCGCCGCGGTACGCGCCGCTGCGCATGTAGTAGCCGTACTTCGTGAGCGCCGGGTGGACGCTGCGCACAACGCGCGTCGTGTCCACCTCGTAAAGTGCCTCCACGTAGTCAAGGGCCGCCTGGCGCACGGCCGCACGGTCGGCCACGGATTGGGCGAGCACGGCTGTTGGGGCGGCGAACAGGAGCGCGAGAAGCACGGGGGCGAGGCGGCGCATGGCAGCGGGCGGTTGGTGCATGGAGAGCCGAACGCGCTCGGTCAAGCACGTGCCGTCAACATGCGCCCTGAGCACGCCGCCTGCCACCGGTGTGCGATCAACCGAGCCCCGGGTGCGGCAAACCGCAGCCCCTGGGCTCAGCGCTCAGCGATACCAAGCTCGTCCTGCAGATAGTCGATGGCCCGTTGCAGCACGGCGTCCTCACCCCGCCTGATGTCGTCGATGGTCGGCCGCACGGCAACGTCGGGCTGCAGGCCGCGGCGCTGGAGCTGCGTGCCATCGGGGTGGCGCACGGCCTGCCCGGTGAAGCCCACGCGGATGCCGCCGGGGAGCCGGAAGCGCGTCACGTCGCCATTGGCCCCGTTGGTGGGGCTGCCGATGAACGTGGTGCCGTTGGCAGCCTTCAGGAAGAGGCCCGTGTGCTCGGCCTGGCTGATGGCGCGCTCATCGATCAGCATGACGGTTTCGCCATTGTAGCGCGCCCCGCGGCGCGGGGGCACGAGCTGGTCGAAGTCGAAGGTCTGCCGCTCGCGCTCGCCCGGTCCCAGGCGCAGCGGCTTGGCGAAGGACGCCGCCACGGGCTGCTCCGTCTCGGCGAGGCGGGGGGCGATGGACCACGCCGTGCCATTCGGGTAGCCGCGCATGTCGAAGATGATGGCGTCGGTGTCGGCGAAATGGGTGAACAGGGAGTCGACCTGCGCGCGCTCCAGCCGGTCGAGGTCGGCGTACCCGATGCGGTCGGTCAGGCGCCGCATCACCGGCGTGTCGTCCCGGCCCAGGTTGTAGCGGCCGCGCGGCAGCTCCACGGTGCGCTCGGCCCCGTCGGCGCCACGCACGCGAACGATGGCCGTGCGATCGGCATCTCCAAAGAGCAGGCGGAACGCGGTGGCGTGCCGACGCGCCTGCGGCGTCGAGGCAGCGCGGTAGAACCGGGCTAGCGAGTCCATCCGAGCCGCAGCGGGCGTGCCATCGACCGAGAGGATGACGTCGCCCCGTTCGAGGCCGGACGTGTCTGCCACGGCGTCGTCCACGATGTTTGTCACGACGGGATGCCCCTCAATGGAGCGGACCAGAACGGGCGCGGGGGCCGCGCCACGCAGGCGGCTCAGCACACGGCTCCGCGCGGCCACGTGCGAATCGTCCGTCTGCACCATCAGATGCCCGATGGCAAGATGATAGGCCTCGGCATCCTCCGCCGCCAGCGCGCCCTCGATGGCTGTTGGCAGTGCCTCGTGCCAGGGCGCGTCCATCAGGTCCTTGTACGGGAAGAAGTGCTCGATGATGGACCAGCCGCGGGCCACGGCCAGCATCCGCTCGCCGGCCGGTGGATACGCCTCGTCCGTGTATTCTGCGGAGGCCCCGGGTCCGCGCGAAGCCGCGGCGGGCGGGACGGCGGGCAGCGGCGCGTCGCCGCGGGCGAGGGTCAGCGCGCGGTCGAGCGCGGCGTCGGTGGTGTCGTCAGACGCGTCGACGGTGATGGCCGCCGGGGCTGGCCGCGTGCCGTCGGCCGTGACGAGCCGGCCGATCCGGACCTCGGCGGTCAGCCCCTCCGACAGCGACACGGTGTGCGTCGGCACGGAGGCGTAGACGGGCTCGTCGGTTCCTTCCTGGATGACGACGCCGCGCCCGGCCTGCTGCAGGGCAAGGGCGAACCGCGGGATGGTGCCACCCGCGCTGGCCAGCAGCACGACCGGGCCTGTGTGGGTGGCATCGGCCGGCTGAACGGTGGCCGCCCCACGGGTACGGGTGTAGGACTCATACTCGCCAGAGGAGCTCCCGCCTTCCGGCGCGAAGCCTTCGTGCATCCGCGTCTGGACCCCCGGCAGCGCGTAGGGCTCTGGCGCCAGACGCGCGATGAGGTCGGACTGGCTGTCCAGGAACCGACCGACGGGAATGAACCCGGCGTTGCGCACGTCTATCACCACGCCCTGCGCCTGCGGAAGCTGCTGCTGGAGCGTCTGCGAAAACCGGACGGCTTCGGGCTGGCTCCGGATGGTAGACGGGTTCATCGTGGCTACGAGCACGCTGTCGGCCGCCCACCGCACCGCGTCCGGCGCGTTGCCACCCATCGAAGGCGGTGGCGCTTGCGACGGCGGGGCAGACCGGAGGCGCGTAACCGGGTCGTTGAGCACGCCCAGCAGGTCGCGCACGGCCTGCGCGTACGCGGCGGAATCGGTCGTCGTCGCGATCTGCTCGGCCGCGGCAGCGAACGCCGAATCCCAGGCGGCCGTGCCAGCCTCCAACTCAGGGTGGTAGAACGCCACGACGCCGTAGAGCTCTGCCAAGCTCGCCAGCCGCTGCGTCTGCGCAGAGTCGACAGGCACTGCCCCGTTTGGGGTGGGCTGAGCGGCCGCAGGCGCAGCGCCCAGACCGAGGACGATGCAAAAAGCGAGCAGCACACCGCAGACGCGCGGTAATAACAGAGCAGCCATAGGATCAGAAAAACCACAAATGTTAGATTCAAAAGTCGTGTGCGGCATACGCTCATCAAAAACGAAAGGTTACGCCGCCAGACTGGCGATACGCTCACGCCTCCAGCAACGTCAAGCGCGGCCAAGGCCACCATGGGCGGTTGCATAGCAGCACGGTTAAGGTTCAGCTGCGCCAGGGGCAGGGGCCAAACCGTAGATAGGCAACGTGCGCTACTCCAACTATAGCCCCTCGGCAGCACAAGGCATCGAGACGGTACCGTGCCCCGCTGAAGTCGTTTTCAGCCGGAAGCCTCGTGTCATCTATGCCCCCCTCGGATTAGAGCGCCCCGTCGAAGAAGGCGTTTACCTCGGCGCGGTAGGTGCGGCTAAGCCTGCGCTGGGTGCCGTCCTTCAGGATGACGGTGTACTCGTTGTTGGTGCCGCAGGGGCGCATCTCCCGGACGAAGTCGACGTTGATGATCGTAGAACGGTGGATACGAAGGAACTGATTGCTGTCAAGTGCCGCCTCCATTTCCTTCATCGTTTCGCGGAGCAGGTGCTTCGTGGCGTCGGTGTGGAGCTGCACGTAGTCGCCCGCCGCCTCTACCCACCGGATCTCCTCGCTCTTCACGAACTGCACACGCCCACCCGTCTTGACGACAAAGCGATTCTTGAGGGCTTCTCCCCCATCGGCCGCCCGCTCTCTGTCCTCGTCAAGCCCCGAGAGAAGCCCGGCAAGCCGGTCTTCGAACTGTCCGGCATCTTGGTCGGCAATGCGGACCCGGGCGTGGCTAAGGGCTTCGGCAAAGCGCTCCTCGTCAAGCGGTTTCAACAGGTAATCCAGCGCATGTACCTCGAAGGCACGCAGGGCGTGCTCGTCGTAGGCCGTCACGAAGATGACTACCGGCATAGCATCAGGGCCCACAGCATCAATCACGTCGAAGCCGTCCAGACCCGGCATCTGGACGTCGAGGAAGACGAGGTCAGGGGCGCGGGTCTGAATGACCTCAACGGCCTCTCGTCCGCTTTTGCACTCGGCCACAACATCAATGTCGTCGT
Source organism: Bacteroidota bacterium (assembly GCA_009908415.1). Lineage (GTDB taxonomy): Bacteria > Bacteroidota > Rhodothermia > Rhodothermales > Salinibacteraceae > JAAAPH01. The sequence goes on along the minus strand of JAAAPH010000262.1, from coordinate 10,014 downwards.
AAGATGAAAGGCGAGAGCGGACGCCGCGGCGCGCCAGTTCTTCGTCGTCGACGATACAGACCGAAAAGGGGCGGTTGCGCGTCATGGCGTATGGAGCGCAGGAATTAAGATGAAACGGGCGTAGCCCGCAAGGAGGCTTGGGGCATCGGCTTGTCGGGCTTGCGCAAAGAACGGTCCGCAGCCGGATGGGTGTGAAAGGGAAGTTCAACCCGTACAGCGCACCCGCCCCCGTCGGCGCGCTGCAGCACGAAGCAATGATCCTGTCCGTAGAGGCTTTGGAGCCGGGCCTTCGTATTGGAAAGCCCCACGCCGCCGGCTGTATCGTGCTGGCCAGACGGGCCAGGCCCGTCATCTACGACGCGCAGAAGGAGACGCTCCCCTACGCGCCGCGCTTCGATTAGCAGCGTGCCGCCCTCCTCGCGAGGCATGATGCCATGGCGGACGGCGTTCTCGACGAGCGGTTGGAGCAGGAGCGGCGGCACGTGGGCGGAAAGGGTCGCGGGCTCTACGTCCTCCCGTACCACAAGCCGATCGCCGAACCGAATCTGCTCGATGTCAAGGTAGCGGCGGGCAAAGTCCAGCTCATCACCCAGGGGCACCTCAGGCGCATCGTCGCATTCCAGGGTGAGGCGGAGGAAGTCGCTCAGGCGCGCGACCATCCGCTCAGCATCGCGATTTTGGCGCTCCACAATAAGGGTGGACACGGCGTTGAGCGTGTTGAAGAGGAAGTGCGGATTCAGCTGATACCGCAGCGCCTGCAGCCGCGCCCGGTGCGCCTGGCCCTCAGCGACAAGGGCGCGCTCGCGCTCGGTTTGCACATCTTGATAGTACTTGATGCCCACGTAGAGCACACTCCACGCCATCGGGATAAACGTATAGAACAGCGTACCGCTTATGAGCCAGGCGAACGACGGTAAGACGATCACCTCGCCATCCACCCACTGCCACAGCAGGTTGACGCTCCCCTTGTGTAGCATGCTCCATGCCACGGTGAGCAGGTACGAGCACACAGCACTCGCAACGATGAACTTCGGGATCGACACCCCGCGCTCGTGCAGGCGCCGGTAGAGCGGGCGGAGCCCCAGCGTCAGCGTCCCCCCAGTGATTGCAAAGATCATCTTGCCAACGAAGGCCCGCCCCGGATCGTCCACGTGGGTGAGCACACCGAGCCACATCGACAGGCCGATGGCGGCCCACCCACAGAGGTGAAGCGCCCAGAACGAGGGAAATGAACGGGAAGCGGGTTGTGGCATTTAGGCAAACTGCGTGAGCTGGCGTTGCGAGGATGGATACTGGTATTCACGTCGCGGAGTTCGGCGGTGGGTTCTCTATTACCATTTTCCACTACCAATTAACGCCGATCGCGCCCGTCGGCACAACCTGCAGATCGCCGGCATCGACAAACAGGAAGCGACCGTCAGGCAGCACGGTGGCACCCCAACCGTACGGCAAGTCGAGGCGGCGGACTTCTTGCCAGCCCGCTGCGATGCGGCGGTAAAGATAAAACCCACGCGGGCCGAGAGCATCCGCCCGGTCGTCCGGGATGCCAGCGCGGGTTATGATGAGCCGGTCCTCGTCCGGATGCATAAGCACGTCGAACGAGGTCGTCCCCTCCGGGCTGACGGCGTCGCTCAGCCACTGCGGGGTGCTGTACCCGCCGTTGCCGTCCGGCTCGGCCACGTAGATGCCCCGTTTCGGGCTGGAGGCATAGAAATAGAGCGTGCCGTCCACCATCGGGCAGAAGTAGCCGGCGTTGATGCCCGCGAGGCTCGGCAGATCCTGCGGCGCGCCCCAGCCGTCCGCCGTGCGCGCCACGCGATAGGCGCGGCTGACCTCCTCGCCATCCTGCATCTCGTATGCCTTAAAGAAGGCCGACTGCCCGTCCGGCGCAAGGGCAAGGTTGTACAGCGTGTCGGCGAACGGCGCCTTCACGACGCTCCAGCCGTCACCCGACCGCGTGGCGATGTACGGCACCTTGTCGCGCCAGTTCGTCGTGCGGGCGAACCCCATCGTCTGCCCATCGGCCGACACGGACGGCGACGTCTCGCGGATGGCGGGCAGCGAGATCACACCGGGCGCGAACGCCTGCCACGTCGTGTCCGCAACGGCGGGCGGATCGTCTTGCGCGGCAGCCGTGAGCGGCACCAAAAGGGCAAGAAGCAGCGGGATGGCATGGGTGAGGGTTCGCATAGCGGTCGGTTGGGAGATCGGTCAGAGCGAATTACTGCAGCGCCGCGCGGAGGGCAGGCACGGCGTCGGTGCGGATGATGTAGTGGTTCCAGTTGTCGGACGTGTCCGCGGGCGAGCGCAGGCGGGTCGACGTCAGGAAGAGCCGCTCACCGTCCGGCGTCACGTACGGATGCGTGTCGCTGCCCGCTGAGTTGACCGTCGGGCCGAGGTTCACCGGCATCGACCAGCCGTCGCCCTCCCGCGACGACAGGTACAGGTCTTCTTTGCCGTAGCCGTCGTCGCGGCCCCATGTGGCGAAGAGCATAAAGCGCTTCTCGGGGTCGATGTACGGGTTGTTCTCGCCGCCGTCGTTTGGAAAGAGCAACGGGTCGGCATCCACCGTGTCGCGGATTACGCCGTCGGGACCGATCTGGCCGCGGTAGAAGCCCATCCCCTCGCCGCGGGTGTAGGTCCAGTAATACATCGTCCCGTCGTTGGCCACGCCGCCGCGCTTCTCGCTGATGCGCTCGGTCGTCGTCATGCGCGTGACGTCCGTCCAGCCCGAGGCGCGGGACGCGCGGTAGAACTCATCGGCGTCTCGCGGCGGCCCGGTGCCGTCTGTGGTGCGGTCCGAACTGAAGACGACATGCGCTCCATCTGGCGTGATCGAGGGATGCCCCTCGCCGTACCGGTCGGTGTCGAACGGAGCGGGGCGCGGGGCCGTCCAGCCCGTGTCCGTGCGCGTCGTCATCGCGATGCCGCTCTGCCCGTCGCCGCGGTCGGTGGTGTGGAAGAAGAGCGTGTCGCCGCCGGGCGTGTAGGCCGTGCCGTACACGTTGGCGCCCGTGCGGGAGACCGTGCCCTCGCCGACGATCGTCAGCGAATCGGTGGCCTCAGCCCAGGCGAAGGGCTCTGAGGCTGACTCCACAGCAGGCTGGCACCCGATGAGTAGTACGGCACTGAAAAAGAGGGGGAGTGTGGGAGACATCCTGAACATTGGTGAGCAGCAGTTTACGGATAGCAGTGTGCGAGTGGTGGCAAAGGCAGCTGGTTCAATCCCTGAACGGAATCGGTTCGGGGCGAATAGTGCGCAGCAGCGTGTATGCCGCGAACACCGGCTGCGGCTCCGACAGATTGTAGCGCTGCTGGAGGTCGTCCCACGAGAGCGGGAGGGGATCCGGCATCGGCGTCCGAACCCCAAAGCCCAGGCCGCGCGACGAGGTAACCGCCCCTAAGTCGTGGGCGCGCAGCACCGGCTCGATGGGCGTGCCCGCCTCCACGCGCCGCTGCAGGTCGGCATACACGCTGTTGGTGAGCGTGCGCGTCGTGCCCACGATGACCACGGTGAACGACCAGCCGTAGTGCACCTCGGAGAGCAGAAGGGCCTCGTCGTTGGCCAAGTTCTCGGGCGCCGGCAGCGCCGTGGATGCCGGCAGGGCCGCGATGGAGTCGATTTTGTACACCACGAGCTGCACCGACCGCCGACCACCGATGGGCACCGGCCGGTTCACCATCCCCTTCGCCGTCCCTTCCACGTTCAGACGAAACGCATCATCCTGCTTGCGCAGCCACGTGCGGGTGTCACCGCCAGGGCGCGTCTCGACGGGAGCGTCCACCACGGGGCGGCTGCGCAAGCCGTCGAGATCCTGTTCGTAGGCGTGGCCCAGGTTGTCGTTGGTAAACAGCGGCGACGCCACGAGCATGACGCGCTCGCCGCGTTGCAATGTGGGCACGGTGTCGGGCGCCGCCGATTGTGCCACAGCGGGCGCCGCGCCCAGGAGAAGCAAGGCGAGAGCAAGCAGAGATCGGGAGGACATGGCAGCGAGAATCGCGTGAGTAGGGAAAGAGAATCCGTTCGTCCGTCGCAGGTGTAGACCAGACTAAAGCTTACTCCTGGGGCCACCATACGCACGGCACGGAAGGCATCAGGGCAATGGGAGGTTAAGGGGCGGTAAGATAAAGACTGTGGAGGGACGACCCGGTTACTCGGAGCGCAGCACGGTCGCGGGATCCACGCGGGCGGCCCGTCCGGCTTGTAGGCTGACGGCACCTACAGCCACGATGAGCGCGACGAGTCCGCTTCCGATAAATACGAGCGGCGATACGTCGACCTGCAGAGCAAACTGCTGGAGCCAACGACTCGCCCCCCACCACGCCAGGGGAGCACCCCCAACAAATGCGACGCCGACGAGCTTCACGTACTCTTTGTTGAGTAGCGCCACGATGCCGGCCACCGAGCCGCCCAGCGCCTTGCGGATGCCGATCTCCTTCATCCGCAGGCGCGTCAGGTATGCAGCAAGGCTGGCAAGACCAAGAGCCGCCAGCAGAATGGCGATCCCGGCCAACACGCCACTGAGCGTGGTAAAGCGCTGCTCCTGTTCGTAGAGGTCGGCCACAAGATTACTCATGAACGACGCCTGAAACGGACGGTCCGGTCGCAGATCGCCCCATACAGCGCGTATGTGCTCCATCCCGGCCTGCAAGCGACCGGGCTCGATCCGTACAAGGATGCTTGTAGACCACGGTGGCGTGGCGTGAATGCGATATGCTGTAGGGGCCAACTCCTGGCGCATCGAGTGGAAGTAGAGATCGGGCAGGAACCCTTCGATCGGTGGGGTGGCATAGTTGCCGCCGCCCGGATCCGCGATCCACCGCTGGCCAACAGGGTCCACCTCATCAAGAAGCGCCGCAGCCGTCTCGTTGATAAGCGTCCGCTGTGGCGCACCCGGCCCGTCGCGCTCCATGGCCTCAGCAACGGGATGCTCAATCCCCATCACGTCAAACCAGTGGACGTCCACCGTCCGCACCTGCCCGCCCTCGTAGATCCGATCCGAATCGCCACTGAGAGCAAACGTGCCCGTTGGGATGCGTGGGCGCGGGTCGGGTCCCATACCCACCGCTGCGATAGACGGCGCATCAAGTAGCCGCTGCCGCCACTGCATGTAGGCGACCGTGTCGCGACTTGCCCCTGGCAGACGGATGACGTTTTCAGTCTGATACGCCAGGCTTTCGTCTTGCATGAAGCGGAGTTGGTCCGCCGCGATCCAGCTGAGGCTCCCAAGCCCAATCAGCACCCCAAACTGCAGCGCAATGAGACCATGCCGGAGCGACCATCCGCGCCGCCCGCCACTTGACAGGCGGCGGGCAAACAGTTCTACCGTCTTCTTCCGCGCGAGCACGAACGCCGGGTAGCCCCCTGCAACACTCCCCGTCAGCAGTGCGAGAACCACCATCACGCTCAGTACCGTGGGCTGCAGCACCTGCGATGCAACAATACTCGTATCCATAAGACCGTTGAAGGCGGGAAGCACTACTGCGCAGGCGACCAATGCCAGCGGTACGCATCCCAGCGCAAGCACCACCGCCTCTACCATAAACTGCCGACCAATCTGCCCACGGTGGCCGCCCAGCGCCTTGCGCACCCCGATCTCTGCACGGCGCTCTGCGTAGAGCGCGAGCGCAAGGTTTGCGTAATTGATCGTAGTAACGACGAGAATTATCCCGCCGATGACGGCAAACACCCACAGATAGGTCACATCGCGATGCGGGCCGCTATCAAAGTTCTTACGTGGAGCGAGGTAGATGTCTGTGAGCGCCTGGAGGCGTTCGCCCTCCAGGCGATCGTCGGCACGGCGGCTTGGGTCCACCTCGTCCATCACAGCCGACACCTGGGGCGTGATCGATGCTGGATCGGTTCCCTCAGATAGACGCACGTACTGATGCGCGGCCCAATACGGCGATTGCTTCAGGTGGAGCGCGAGGTCGAACTGCAAACGCGAGTTGGACGGCGGATCTGCAATTACACTGCGCACCGTCACGGTCGAAGCACCGACGGTCATAGTTTGTCCGATAGGATTTTCGCCAGGCCCATAGTAGCGTTGCGCTGTGGTCTCCGCCAAGATGGCCGAGCCGGGGTCGCGTAGTGCCTCGGCAAGCGGCGCGCCCGCCACCCGCTCGAACGTAAAGAGCTCCATGAACCGCCCGCCCGTTGTGGTCACAAGCTGACGATCAGACGCCAAGCGGTCGCCGTCTTCGGTCTCCACATATTGCTCATCGTCGAGAATTACGTAGTTAGCCGCCTGCTCGACCGTCGGAATAGCTTCTACAAGGCGCCGCGTGAGCGATCGTTGCTCAGCAGCATCGTCCGTACCTTCACTGAACCCTTCGAAGCGGATGTCCGAGTACTCGCTGTTGCCGTACTGACTCAAGATGCGGTAGATGCGGTCGGCCCCATCGTGGTGCGCATCCCAGCTAAGCTCATGCTGCACGAAGACCGTGACGAGCGCGCAGCAGACAAGCCCGACCGTGAGCCCCACGACGTTCACAGCCGTGTAGCCGGTGCGGCGACGAAATGTGCGGAGCGCAAGGCGAACGTAAGCGCGGAGCATGAGCAGAGACCATCTAACGACAGAAGCAGCGACAGGACCCACGGGCGGGGCATGGTGCAATCAACGGACGCCGCGGCCTCGCGTCATGGCCCGTGCGACGAACCGAGCCGGGGATGCGACGAGCCGGGACGGGAGACGAGATGCGGCCCCTCAAGGCACGACGTCGGCCACCATGACGACGCCTGCATTCGGATGCGCGCCGTCGGCAAACGGCATGCCCACGGCCAGCCGCTGCCCGTCGCCCGCCAGGGCCAGGACGCCGCCCGGCAGCGCCGCGCCCATCAGCGTGCTGAGCTTGGCTCCGTCCGTCGCCTCTTCGTCCGACAGGGCGAACAGGCGCACTTCCGTGTCTTCGGACGCGGCGAGGTAGCGGTCTGTCGTGGCCAGTGCGAAGCCGAGGTACGACCGCGGCGCGCCGTCGGGCGGAATGATGAGTTCGGGCGATGCCTCGGGCCGGTCGAGCCGCAGCGCGAACACGCCCCCAGCGTTCGTCCCGTTGGCGTTGTCGTCCTCTTCGGCGCCGACGAACACGCGCGCGCCCTGCAATGCGACCGCCCGGCCGAAGTGGTCCTTGCGTGCTGGCCCGACGATCGGGGCGAGGGGGCGCTCCTGCCACGTGCCCTCGGCGGTGCGCTCGAAGACAGAGGCGGCTCCGGCTTCCGGACCGCTCGCCTGCCGCGTGTGGTAGGCACCTGCGGCGATGCGGTCGGCGGTGGCCGTCACGGTTAGGCCAAACCAGGCTTCGGGACTGCCCTGCGCAGGTACGAGCGTCTCCGACGACCACCCGTCCGCTGTCTGCTCGAAGACGACCAGGGAGCCCGCGCCGTCGCCGTGCACGGTGCGGTCGTACGGCGCGCCAGCAACGATCCGCCCGCCCGCCATCGCCAGGCCGCGCCCGATCTGCCCCTCGACGGCCGGGTCGCTCACGCGCAACAGCTCGTGACGCCACGCGCCGCCCGTCTTCTCATAGAGGTAGACCGTCCCGGAGCGACCCGCCACCGGGTTGGGCGCCCACGGCGCCGCCACTGCGATCCGCCCGTCCTCGATGGCTACTTTCCAGCCGAAGCGCGCGTCCGGCGCACCATCAGGCGGCACCAGCTTCGTCTGCACCCACTGGTCACTCATGCGCTCGAACACGTAGACGGCGCCCGCCTTCGGGCCGTTGGTCGTGTCGCCCGGCGCGCCGACGACCACCACGTCGCCTGCCACGGCCACGCTCCGCCCGAATCGGAGCTCGGGCGCGGGGTCTGCTGGCTGGAGCGTCCACTGCCCGACGACGCGCTGGCCGGCGCTGGACCCGGGCGTCAGCACCAACGCGCCCAGTAGGAGAAAGACGATGGGGAGCAACCGATGCAGCATGACAAACAGGAAAAATCGTAAATGAAAGCGTGGGGATTCACTCGGACCGCAGCACGGTCGCGGGATCGACGCGCGCGGCCCGCAGCGCCTGCGTGCTCACCGCGAGGATTGCTACGGTGAGCGCCCCCAGCCCGGCGCCGACAAACACAAGCGGCGAGACGCCCAGTTGGTAGGCAAACTGCCCGAGCCACGCCTCCGCGGCCCACCACGCGAGCGGCGCGCCTACCAGAAAAGCAATGCCCACGATCTGCACGTGCTCTTTGTTCAGGAGCGCCACGATGCTGGCCAGCACGCCGCTGAGCGTCGTGAATCGCGCTTCCTGTTCGTAGAGCTGCGCCACGTCCTCATCCAGAAAGGTCATCCGGAGCGGCGTGTCGGGCTGCACGTCAGGCCACGCCGCGCGGATCGCCTGGAGCCCGTCGTCGATGCGGCCGGGGACGAGCCGCACCAGCACGTTGTATCCGTAGCTTAGCGCGGCCGTCACCTCGTAGAGCGCGGGGTCGTCCAGGATCACGTAATTGGTGGCCTGCTCGATCTCGGGGATCTCGGCGACGAGCTGCTCGGCATACGCGCGCTGCGCATCGCCGCTGGCGTTCCCGCGCCCGAAGATAATCGTCGAGAAGTCCTCGTCGCCCGGCTGGCCGCTGATGAGGCGATAGATCCTGTCGGCGTCGTCGTGGTGCGCATCGTAGGTGAGCTCATACTGCAGAAAGATCGCCACGAGCGCACAGCACGCGAGGCCGACCGTAAGGCCAAGCGTGTTCACAGCGGTGTAGCCGAGGCGGCGACGGAGCGTGCGGGCGGCGAGCGTGAGGTACGAGCGGAGCATGAGCAGAGACGATTCAGCGACAAAAGCAGCGACGGAACCCACGAGTGGAGTACAATGCAATCAACGAGCGCCGCGGCCCCGCGCCATGGCTCGTGCGACGAACCGAGCCCGTGATGCGACGAGCCGGGCTGAGAAACATGGGGGCCGCGCGGTGAACCGGACTCTGTCGCACAGACTGCACGCGCTACAGACTGCATGCACTTTCGCACGGTCACCGGCGTGTTGGCGATCCTGACTCGCCCGCCGGATTCTCTTCTTCCTGACCAGCCATTCCTGGGCTCGCTGCGCGCCCACCACACATCCAGCGGTGCCCCTCCCAGCAGCTCTCCCAGCAGCACAACTCTCGTCACTCTTGACGGATGGCAGTCGCTACGTCGATCTGCGTGGCCCGGTACACCTGGCTGGCCGTGGCACCCAGCGCACCGACGGCCACCTCGCGTGAGAAGAGCTTGACGATGGACAGGGCCGAGGCCCCGAGCGCCTTGCGCACGCCAATCTCCGCGCGGCGCCGGTCGGCCAGGTAGGCCACGAGGCCGATCAGCCCGAGGCAGGCCACGAAGAGCGCGATGCCGGCCAGGATCAGGAGCAGGTTGCGCTGCTGCGTGTCGGCGCGGTGCATCTGAGCAAACTCGCCGTCCATGAACATGTAGTCGAACGTGCCGGCGGGCATGATCTCCGTCCAGGCCGCGCGCGTCGCCTCCAGCACGGCGTTGGCCTGGCCCGGCTCGGCGCGGACGAAGAGGTAGTTGTCCGCCCGCCAAAAGTCTGACCTGAAGAAGAGGGTCGGCGTGATCTCCGTGCGGAGCGACTGGTAGTGAAAGTTCTCGGTGATGCCGGCGATCACGGTGGTCGTATCGCTCATCATCTGACCACTCATCTGGACGGAGGCGCCGACGCGGCCCGCCTCGCCGAGCTGATCGGCGGCGGCCTGGTTAATCAGGATGCCCTCGGGAACTTCGTCGAGCCGCTGGCCTGCCGCCATCGGGATGCCCATGGCGCGGGAGGCGCCTTCCGCCCCAAAGATAATGCGCGCTTCGGTGGAGGGCCCGTCCGCGCGGGGCGCCGACAGTTCCCGGAAAAACACGTAATCGGAGTTCGGTCGATAGGCCGCCCGCCCCGTCGCTTTCACGTCGGGACGCTGACGGAGGCGCTGCTCGATGACATCGAGCCGGCGCGTCCGCTCATCGGTCGATAGGACGCCTCGGGAGGGCGCACCCGCAAGGCGCGTGTTTACCATGAGCGTGTGCTCGCGGTCGAGGCCCAGGTCTT
>JAAAPH010000363.1 GCA_009908415.1 Bacteroidota bacterium | reverse complement strand
ATCTCACCCAGGATAATGCCCTGGTGGACGAGCGTCTCGAACGGCTCCTCGGTGGAGACGACGCCCGCGTCGTAGAGCACCTTGTGCCAGAAGCGCGCGTACAGCAGGTGCAGTACGGCGTGCTCGGAGCCGCCGATGTACAAATCGACCGGCATCCAATAGTTCTCTTTTTCGGGGTCGACCAGCTGCTCGTCGTTGTCTGGGTCGATGAAGCGCAGGTAGTACCAGCAGGAACCGGCCCACTGCGGCATGGTGTTCACCTCACGCTTGGCGGGCTGGCCCGTCTCGGGATCGGTGGTGTTCACCCACTCGTCGATGCTGGCCAGCGGTCCCTGGCCCTTGGGCCCCTCGCGCAGCTCGTCGTACGAGTCGACCTCGGGAAGCGTAACGGGCAGTTCCTCTTCGGGCACCGGCTTCGGCTCGCCGTCGACGTGGATGATGGGAAACGGCTCGCCCCAGTAGCGCTGCCGGCTGAAGAGCCAGTCGCGCAGCTTGTAGTTCGTTTTGCCCTGGCCGTGGCCGCTCGCCTCCAGCCAGGCAGTGATCTTTGCTTTGGCCTCCTCGACGTTCAGCTCGTTGATGTCGACGCGGTCGCTGGCCGAGTTGACGTGCTTGCCTTCGCCCGTGTACGCTTCTTCGCCGATGTCGCCGCCCGCCACCACTTCGCGGATAGGCAGGTCGTAGCGCTGAGCGAAGGCGTAGTCACGCTCGTCGTGGGCGGGCACGGCCATGATGGCGCCCGTGCCGTAGGAGGCCAGCACGTAGTCAGCCACCCAGATGGGGATTTCTTCGCCCGTGGCCGGGTTGATGGCGTGGCCGCCGGTGGGCACGCCCGTCTTCTCCTTCTGCAGCTCGGTGCGCTCCAGTTCGCTCTTGCGTACGGCCTGCTGCCGGTAGTTCTCGACGGCCGCGCGGTGCTCGTCGGTTACGATGTCGTCGACCAGCCGGTGTTCGGGCGCCAGCACCATGTACGTCGCGCCGAACAGCGTGTCCGGGCGCGTGGTGAAGACGGCCAGCGCGTCGTCCAGCCCAACCACGTCGAATTCAATTTCGGCGCCTTCGGATTTGCCGATCCAGTTGCGCTGCATCTGCTTGGTGGACTCGGGCCAGTCCAGCTCGTCCAGCCCCTCCAGCAGGCGCTCGGCGTAGTCGGTGATCTTCAGCATCCACTGGCGCAGCGGGACGCGCTCGCAGGGGTAGCCGCCGCGCTCGCTCTTGCCATCGATGACCTCTTCGTTGGCCAGCACGGTGCCCAACTCCTCGCACCACCACACGGGCACCTCGGCCTGGTAGGCCAGTCCGCGCTCGTACAGCTTCAGGAAGATCCACTGCGTCCACTTGAAGTAGTCGGGGTCGGTCGTGTTGACCTCGCGGTCCCAGTCGTACGAGAAGCCGAGCGCTTTGAGTTGCTCGCGGAAGCGCTGGATGTTGCGCTCGGTCGTCGTACGCGGATGCGTGCCGGTTTCCATGGCGTACTGCTCGGCGGGCAGGCCAAAGGCGTCCCACCCCATCGGGTGCAGCACGTTGATCCCTTGCATGCGCTTGTAGCGCGCCACGATGTCGGTGGCCGTATAGCCTTCGGGATGGCCCACGTGCAGGCCCGACCCACTGGGGTACGGAAACATGTCGAGCACGTAGAACTTCTCCTCGCCCTCCGGCACGGTGTCGGGGGTGCGGAAAGTCTTCTGCTCGTCCCAGTAGCGTTGCCACTTGGCTTCGATGTCCTCAAACGGATAGGCGGCCATTCCCTTCTTGGCGTTGCGTGTGATATATTATCTAGCGAGCGGGCAGCGCCCGGTTGCATTCAGGACGCTACAATCTGCAAGTTGATAGCTACGATCGCGTAATGGCAATTGTTCAGCGGCCGCCGCGTCGTAACGCCCCCTTGCTCTCTAGCACGAACGCCTGAGGCTCATGCCCGAGAAAACGACCATCTACCAGTACCGCGCTCACGTCGTCTCGGTCTACGATGGCGACACGCTCCGGGCCGACGTCGACCTGGGCTTCTTCACGTGGATCCGCAACGAGCAGTTTCGGCTGGCTCGCCTTGACGCGCCCGAGATCCGTGGCGCGGAGCGGGACGACGGCCTCGTTGCCCGCGACCGGCTCCGGGAGCTCGTGCTCGACCGCGACGTGGTGATCGAAACGGAGAAGAAGGGCAAGTACGGCCGGTACATTGCCGAGGTGTTTCTGGAAGACGACAGTACCCTCGTCAACGTGAACGATGTACTCCTCGATGAGGGCCTCGCCCAGCCCACGGACTACTGATCCCTATCGTTGAGGGAGACACCAAGCCCCTACCCCTCGACAACGCCCGAAAACGACGTACCGGCCACCACCGTGCGCCCCCGCGCCCGCCCCGCTTTTCTGATTGATCCATGATTTCCATCATGCCCGAAACGCCCGACCTCACCGCCTGCCTCCGCGACGCCAAGACGATTGCCGTGGTCGGCTGCTCGGGCCGTGCAGCGCGCACGAGCCATCGCATTGCCGCCTACCTGCAGGAGGCCGGCTACCGCGTGATCCCCGTCAATCCCAACTACGATACGATTCTCGGTGAGCCGTGCTATCCCGACCTGCCGAGCGTGCCGGAAGACGTACGCATCGACATCGTCGACATCTTCCGCGCCCCCGCGTACACGGCGGACATGGTGCGCTCGGCGGTGGACCGCGTGGAGCAGACCGGCGAGCGGCCGGTGATCTGGACCCAGCTCGGCGTCTCGTCCGAGGAGGCCGAGCGGCTCGCCGACGAGGCCGGCCTGCCGTACGTCCACAATACCTGCATCCTGGTGGAGCACCGGCGGCGCATCCGGTGAGGCGCATCCGTTCAGAACGGCAACTCGCCCACCTGCTGGAGGCCGATCATGACGATGCCGACCAGCCCAACGCCCAGCACCGTGGTGTAACACACGTAGAGCACGAAAAACTTGAGCAGTGTCTGGCCCCACGACTCGTTGTAGACGCGGTACATGGCCACGAACAGGTACCCGTGCAGATACACTATAAAGAGCGCGTTGACCACCCCACCAACCGCCGTCGGTAACAGCGCGGTGGCCAGTGTCGTGGCCAGCAGGATGAGGAACGCGAACGAGTGGTAGTTGAACGCAAAAATGAGGTGCCCCACGTAGTACCGTTGCCGGCGCAGGTAGAGGAGCTTGAGCAGCAGTGCAAACACCGGCAGCATCACGAACATCATCTTGGGGAGGTAATTCGTGAACCGGCTCATGAACTGCGTCCGCACGTCCTCCTGCAGGATATCCGTCGTCGCACGCTCTAGCTCGATCTCGGTGTCTGTGGAGTCGTCCTCCACCCAGATGCTCGTTTCGGACCGATCCACCTCCACATGGGCGGGAAGGCCCGCCGCCAGCACCGCGCTCACCTGGGCATAGAGCGAGTCGGCCCGGACGCGTGTGGTGTCGACCGACGCGTTGTCCTCGTCCGGGGCCTGGTAGATCGTCGTGTCGATCTGCCCGCCACTCACGACAGACAGCATGAAGAAGAAGACAACGCTGATGCCCAGATAGAGCCGTGAGGGCCGGGCGTAGCGCGCCCGCCGCCCGGCAATGTATTCACGCGTCAGGAAGCCCGGATTGATCAGGAGCGGCTTTAGCGTTTGCGGCAGGCGCGCATCGAGCGTGAGGAAGTTGTTAACGACGTCCTCCAGCATGAGCCGGAGGGACACGATCCGGTTTTTGTTCTCCTGACCGCAATGCGGGCAGTACTTGTCATCGATGGCCGTGCCGCAATTCGGGCACCGCGTTTTGTGTTCGGTGGAGAGGTCCATGGACGAAAAGCCAAAGGGTGGCAACAGACAGGCACGTGCTCTCCGTGCAGGGATGAGACCGTTCCAAAGTAGGAAACGGATCGCCCAGAATCATCATGGCGGGGCATCGTGCGGCTGGCCAGGCGCCACGTAAATCGATGCCTGGACGGGCGCCGCCCGCAGCACGCGCTCGCGGAAGGCCGCCAGCGTGGGGGCGCACGCCCAGTGCACCAGGTGCGCCGTGCAGCGGCAGTCGGACGCGCCAAATCCGTCGGCAGGCGTGCGGGCTCCGGGCAGCGCCCGCAGGGCCTGCGCCCAAGTGCACTCGCGCCGCTCGGGGTCGTACGTGTGCCACACCTGATCCACCCGTCCGGCGGGCCGCAGGTAGTCGATGTGCCAGTGCGGGGCCGTCGTCCCCGCCCGATGCCGGCGCACACGCGCCCGGACGCCCCCCGGCCCAAAAGCGCTCCCGACGTACGCATACGCTCCAGGCCGTACGGTCATGGCGCCGAGGCGCCCTACGGTCACGGTTTGGGGCACCGGCACGGACAGCCACAGCACGTACGTACCGGAAGCCGCTCGTAGTGGGGTCATGAGCGTGTTTCCCCCTTGCGTGATGCGCCCCTGGCCGCTCTCATCCTGCCGTGCGCCAATGCGTGACAAGCACCTGGGGCAAAAGTTGACGAAGGTGTATCCAGACCCTCCCCCAGAGCGGCGTGATGTGTCAAAAATTTAGGAGCAGCCGATTCATACTCTGGTGTGTGCAAATCCCCCACACATGCACTGCTTCGGGAATCCCCCGTTCCCCCACCATCCTTTTTCTCATCTCACAACCCTCCTTAATGCATAGCCGGCACGACGTAAATATCGACGCCCTGACCGATCAACTGCTGGTCCGCATCCAACTCCTCCGTTTCCGCACGCACCGGTTGAGGGGCTGGCGAGCGCTACACAGCCAAATTATCGAAAGCCGCCTGCCGGGCCGTCGCCTACTGACGCCCAAAGCCATTCACCGAGCCGTGGTTATTGTGGTCGCGGGCGAGGACGAGCCGATGCCGGTCTGGGTGAACTGACGCGCACGCCCCTCGTCTCCCTCGCCCCGTCGCCGAAACTCCGCTCGGGCTCGTCGGCTACAAGTCGAGCAACGCGCTTTGCTCTGCTCGCCTCCCCGCCATGCCCGAACTGCCCGTCGACGACGTTTTGCCCGACCTGAAGCGCGCCCTGCGTCGGTCGTCGCATGCCGTCCTCGAAGCGCCCACCGGCGCCGGCAAGACAACCGGCGTCCCCCCGGCTCTCCTCGACGAACCGTGGCTCGCCGACCAGCGCATTATCATGCTGGAGCCGCGGCGGCTGGCGGCGCGAGCCGCGGCGCGGCGCATGGCGTCGATGCGCGGCGAGCGTGCGGGCCAAACCGTGGGCTACCGGGTGCGGATGGACACGCGCGTGAGCGACCGGACGCGCATTGAGGTCGTCACGGAGGGCGTGCTGACGCGCATGATCCAGAGCGACCCCGCGCTCGACGGCGTCGGCCTCGTCATCTTCGACGAGTTCCACGAGCGCAACCTGCAGGCGGACCTCGGGCTGGCCTTGGCGCTGGAGACGCAGTCCGTGCTACGCGAGGACCTGCGCCTGCTCGTGATGTCGGCCACGCTGGACGGCCAGTCCGTGGCGGACGTGCTGGGCAACGCGCCCCGCGTCGTGAGCGAGGGGCGGAGCTACCCCGTGGAGACGCACTACCTGGACCGCCGCCCGCGCGGGCCCATCGAGCCGCACGTCACGTCCGCCGTGCACGACGCGCTGGCCGCCCATGACGGCGACGTGCTGGTTTTTCTGCCCGGCGCGGGCGAGATCCGCCGCGTGGAGAATCAGCTGGACGACGACGGCGTGCCGCCGGACGTGAGGGTGCATCCGCTCTACGGCAACCTGCCGCACAAGAAGCAAGATGAGGCCATTGCGCCGAGTCCGGAGGGGCAGCGCAAGGTGGTCCTGGCCACGCCCATCGCCGAGACGAGCCTCACCATCGAAGGCATCCGCGTGGTGATCGACAGCGGGCTCATGCGCGTGCCCCGCTTTGCGCCCCGCAGCGGCATGACGCGCCTCGAAACGATCAAGGTGTCGACGGCCTCGGCCGACCAGCGGAAGGGGCGCGCCGGGCGCCTGGGCCCGGGCGTGTGCTACCGGCTCTGGACGCGCCACACGCAGCAGCACCTGAAGCCGCACACGGCGCCCGAGATTGCCGAGGCCGACCTCGCTCCGCTCGCGCTCGACCTCGCGCAGTGGGGCACCGACGACCCGTCGACGCTCACGTGGCTCACTCCGCCGCCCGAGGCCGCCTTCGACCAGGCGCGCGACCTACTCCACCGCCTCGACGCGCTGGACGCCGACGGGCAGATCACCGAGCACGGGCAGGCAATGGCGGAGTTCGGCCTCCACCCACGGCTCGCCCACATGGTGCTCAACGGCCAGACGCTGGGCCAGGGCGCGCTGGCGTGCGACCTCGCCGCCCTCCTCAGCGAGCGTGACGTCTTCAAGGGGCAGGGCGGCCCGCCGGACGTCGACCTGCGCCTCCGCCTGCAGACCATGCAGGACGCCCGCCGCGGCGACCGCATGGCGCCCGAGTTCTCGCACGGCTTCTACGTGGACCGCGGGGCCGTCCGCCGTGTCATCCGCGTGGCCGACCACTGGCGCCGCAAGCTGGGCGTGAGCGACCGCGCGACGCCCGACGTCGAGGCGTGCGGGCTGCTCGTCGCCTTCGCCTATCCGGATCGCATCGCCCAGCGGCGCACGGGGCAAGCCGGCCAGTTCCGGCTCCGCAACGGCCGGGCCGCCGCACTGCCGCGCCCGCAACTTCTCTCCGACGCAGACTACCTGGTGGCGGCCCACCTGGACGGACGCCGCCGCGAGAGCCGCGTCTTCCTCGCCGCCCCCATCGCGCTCGACACGCTGCGTGACTACTTCGGCGATCAGATTCAAGAGGACGAGCACGTCGCCTGGGACAGCGGCGCCCAGCTCGTCCGGGCCCGGCGCCAGGAGCGGCTGGGCGCGCTCGTGCTGAAGGACGGGCCGCTCCCCGACCCGCCTCCCGCGGCGCTGGCCGAAGCTATGACGGAGGGCGTCCGCAGCGAAGGCCTGGACCTGCTCCCGTGGACGAAGACTGCACGCCGCCTCCAACAGCGGCTCGTCTTCCTCCATCACCATGACGGCGGCTGGCCCGATGTCTCGGATGAAACGCTGCGCGCCACGCTGGACGAGTGGCTGCAGCCGCACCTCTACGGCATGAAGCGCGCGGAAGAGCTGCAGCAGCTCCACCTGACGGAGCTGCTCAAGGAGCGCCTGACGTGGAAGCAGCGCGACCGACTCGACGAACTCGCCCCCTCGCACCTCACGGTACCCAGCGGCTCGCGGCGCCCCATCGACTATAGCACGCCCGAGGCCCCCGTGCTGGCCGTGCGGCTGCAGGAGCTGTTCGGCGCCACCGAGACGCCCCGCATCGCCGGCGGGCGCGTTCCGCTGACACTGCACCTGCTCTCGCCGGCGCAGCGCCCCGTCCAGATCACGCAGGACCTCGCCAACTTTTGGGACGAGACATACTTCGAGGTCAAGAAGGACATGAAGGGCCGCTACCCAAAACACTACTGGCCGGACGACCCCCTCTCCGCCACGCCGACGAACCGCGTCCGCCCGGAGGGCCACTGACGGGCGTGCCCCCGGCGCTTCACACCGCCTGGAGCGCCTCGTGCCCCCCATCGCGGTCCAGAGGCGCTTCTGCCGAACCGGCCTCTACCGCAAAGGCACCGGTCATTTGCCTGAGGTCGGCCATGAGCGCTGTCAGACTGTTGGTGGACTCAACGATCTCGCTGATGCCTTCGGCTTGGCCGGCGGACACGGTGGAAATGCCTTCGACGCTCCGTGAGATCTGCTCGGTGGTTGACGACTGCTCTTCCGTCGCCGAGGCCATTCCGCTCACCTGGGTCGAGACCCTGTCGGTGCCCTCCACAATGTCCTCGAAGGCACGGCCGACCTGCTGGGCCAGCGCGACGGCGCCGTCCACTTCCTCGCGCCCTGTCTCGATCGCCTCAACTGCGGCCGTCGTCTCGTTCTGGACGCCCGCGATCATCCCCTCTATTTCGCCGGTAGCCTGCGCAGTGCGTTCAGCCAGTTGGCGCACCTCGTCGGCCACAACGGCAAAGCCTTTGCCGTGCTCCCCGGCGCGGGCGGCCTCGATCGCCGCATTCAGTGCGAGGAGATTGGTCTGATCGGCAATCTCGTCGATCGTCGCCACGATCTGCCCGATCTCATCGCTGGTGGTGTGCAGCTGCCCCACGGTAGCTACCGCGTCCCCAATGACGCGGCCGACTTCGTCGATCTTCGTGATCGTGTCGCGGACGACGGCCTGATTGGTGCGCGCCGTTTCCCCCGCTGCCTCCGCCTGGTTCGCGACCTGAGCCACCGTTTCGGCATTGCCCAAAATGGTTCGCGTCATTTCCTCCATCGCTGCGGCGACCTCATCGGCCTGCGCCGCCTGCTCCTGTGCCCCGCTGGCCAGTTGGTCCGTCGCGGTGGCGACTTGCTCAGCCATGACATCCACGCTGGTGATGGCGGAGATAACCCGCTGCAGCGTCGCCCGGATCCGCTGCACGGCCTGGTTGAACCCGTCGAAAAGTGTCCCGATGGCATCATCCCGGTCGGTCGCCACCTCCACGGTCAGGTTCCCGTCGGCGAAGCGCTCCATGGCCCGTAGCATGCGCTGCACGTGGTCGTCCAGGTCGCGCTTCTGACGCTGCAACGCGGCGGTGGCGTCGTCGACGCGTTGCTCCACGCTGGCT
This sequence comes from Bacteroidota bacterium, assembly GCA_009908415.1. Lineage (GTDB taxonomy): Bacteria > Bacteroidota > Rhodothermia > Rhodothermales > Salinibacteraceae > JAAAPH01. The sequence goes on along the minus strand of JAAAPH010000363.1, from coordinate 6,320 downwards.
TTTTCCGCCTCAAGGGCCCGGGCGCTTTCTTTGATCTGCGCGACCATCACGTTGAAGTTCGCCGCCAGCGTGCCGAACGCGTTGTCGGCCGTGGCATCGAGGTGGGTGTCGAGGTTTCCTCCCGCGACCTGCTGCGTGGCCTGCACCACCCGCTGCACCGATCCGGTAAGCACCCGGGTCACCAGCAGCCCGATGACAACGGCCAGCAGCGCACTCGCGGCCAGCCCCCCGCCGGTCGCCCACGTGGACCATACGACCGCCTGCTTGTTCTTTTCGTTGCGGTCGTGCCCGTGCTCCCGCTTCATCGTTTCGACGGCATCCAGCCGGCTGTTGACCGCGAGCGCCGCCTCCAGCGCATCGCCCAACACCAAGCGCGTCAGCGCGGCGTCGTCGGCCCCGGCCCGTGCCGCATTCATCACCCGCTCGCGTTGAGCGCCGTACGTCTCATACGCCTCCATGAAGTCACGGTGCACGGCCTGCATCTCGGCCGACATGATACCGGCGACGAAGGCTTGATTCAGACTGTCAATCTGGCCCGTAATCCGCTCGACCCGGCGGTCAAAGTACTGCTCCCGTGCCTCGGTGCGAGCGAGCACCATGTCGCGCAGGTTGATCCGCTCGCGCTGAAACTTGCGGTTGATTTCGGCAAGGTCAGCGAGCGGGACAACGATGCCGGTGTATACGTCCTGGCCTCGGTCGCCCATCGCATTCAGGCTCTGGAACTGGTAAGCACCCAGCCCCGCCATCAGCACGACGACGAGACCAAACGACCCGATCAGAAGGGTGCGGATGCGCAGCTGCGCTAGGTAGGAACGGAAGGCGGCCATGACGAACACATGTAGCAGAGGGAGTGACGGCGACAAGGAGGGCGGACTCCGACGCACCCCTTACCCATCGCATACTTCCACCACCCCGGCGTTGCATGGCAGCCTGCCTGCACACGCGATCACACGGAAAACGATCGCACCCGTACGACGTGAGTCCACTTTAGATTGTCGCCTCGTGACCCGGCGCACTTGACCGTGCAAATGTGACAACCCTGATACAAGACGCCCCCCCCCGTCCTCTCCCGCGCCGACGTGCCCTCGAAGGGCGCCCGTCATGGGAGCCACTCATACGCCGCGAGACCGCGTTGGGCGTACCGTGTGTCAAACGCTGTCCCCGAGCAGCACGTCCGCGATCGCATGCAGAAAGCGGTCGCGCGTGAACGGCTTAGCGAGATAGCCATGGAAGCCGGCTTCCAGCAGCCGCTCGCGGTCGCCCGGCATGGCATACGCTGTGACAGCCAGCGTCTTGGCGGCGGTCGTGGTTTCCTCCGGCATGCTGTTCAGCACATCCACGCCACTACGCCGTCCGCCCAGGTCGATATCCATTAGTATCAAGTCGTACGACTGCCGCTCCAGGGCGTCCTGCGCCGCAACGGCGCTATCGACATAGTCGACCTCGTACGTTGCTGGGAGAAGCCACCGCATGAGTTCCTGTTGCCGACGCATCATCCTCGACGACGAGGACCGCCTGCTCTGTCGGCAGATCGGACCCGGGGCCGTCGGCGTCATCGGTGGGTGGCGTGGCGTTGTGACTTCGGCGATCCTGTTCACTCATGAGTCCCAGGGCGACCATTTTCACGGAAAGGAAGTGGGTGCTCCGTTTATCGCGGGGAATGGCGCGGTGACATGCACCGACCCGCTGTGCTGCTTCAGAAGGAAGAGGGGATGGACTGCGCGTGACCATGCAATCCGGACGACCGATGGACTCGTCGTCTCAGCACCTCCTGACATAATACCACGACCTGCATATAACACGCACGACAACCTCCCCCAACTTGTCCAATGCAGCATGTGCAACGTTCCGCAGCAGGATATGATTCTGCACGGGAAGTCCGGAGCGCGCACTCTGGATTTTCACAAATCTTCAACCAACCGGGTTTTGCCTCTCGACTTCACCGTGGTGTTGAACCCATGGTGGACGGACCCAGGAGCCCCCTGGTCGTCCCTGCGAGGCTGCCCCCGCCACCGGGTTGGACGCTTCTTCTACTCGTCGCGGCGTTCTACCCGTCTTCCGGATTCCTAATGGAGGTCACTACGGGCGATTCGCTGACCGCTTCGAATCGCTCAATTTCCTGTTCGAGCCGCGCGCGAAGCGGAATCAGCCGCTCGTCTTGGTGGGCCGACGCAGCCTCCAGCACGGCACGATGAAACCATTGCTGCTGCTCGGGGCCGGCACTGAGCCCCCGCCGGTTCGGTCCATGGGAGAAGATATCGTCGCCCTGCTCCAGGCCCTGGTTCATGGTCCACAAGTTATGCAACTTATCGGCCAGGCTGATGGCCACCGCTTCTGGCCGCCCCGAGCGAAGCTGCGTGACGTAATCTTCCTTGCGGGCCCGCCACGGGCGCACGTTCCCTTCGGGGTCGTACTTGTTCTCCGTCACGCCGTCGACGATCGCCGTGACTTTCACGCCGAGCGACGTCCGGAGGGCCTCTCGGCGCAGGTGCTGGCCGTGTTGGTTCATATCTTCGATCACGTCGTGCAAGTAGGCGGCCGCGACGGTCGCGTCGTCCCACCCGGCGCGCTGCACGATGGTGGCTACCGCCGTGACGTGCGCCATCACGGGCACCTGAACCGGTTCGCCTTCGGGCACCTCGAACGCCGGGTCCCGCCAGCAGCTCTTTCGATACACGCCGTCGTGCCACTGCGCGGCGAGTTCGATGGCGTGCTCAACGAGCGGGCTGAACACCGTGGCGTCGTCAGCGGAGTGTTCGTCAGCGGAAGGAATCATGACATTCGATCGATCCGATGGGTAGCTCGCAGGCCGTGCGCCGCGGCGGGCGGTGTCACGTCGACCGCAGTCGCCACCGGCCGCACGCCCGAGGGTCGCCGCTCCCCCTCGCTTACAACTCCACGACCTGATGCGCTGTCGTATCCAGTTGGAGCGCAGCGCGGAGGTCCTCTAGGAAGTCTAGGCTGTACTTATTCAGAAAGTAGAGGACCGAGACGACGCGTTCCTGCAGGTGGCCGCCGGGAAAGAGGTTCGCGTGCGCCTTCTCCAGCTGCCCGCGCACCTCGTCCTGATTGCGCTTCTCGGCGCGCACCACGCGGCTCTTGAGGGCCTCCATCTCCTTCATGAGCGCCGCCCGCGTGGCCTCGGCCGACTGGGTGAGCGTGGAGTCGACGGCCTCGACGGCGGGTTTCAGCTCGTTGATCGCCTGATGCAACGACCGGGTGGCGTCCTGGAACGTACGATCCACGTCCACCTCCATGGCATCGACGACGATGCGTTGAAACAGCTGCTCCACGTCGCCCGCCAAGTCGTCCACGGAGAGGTCGTACTTCGCCAGCACCTTCTCCACTTTGGATTCTACGAGTGACACGCTGGCGCGGGGATAAATGATGGGCATGGGGATCTCGGCCCAATCGTACACGCCTTTGTATTGGGCGAAGTACGAGACCTCGCCCGGCCCGGCCACGTAGGCCGCCGTGGGCAGCAGTGCATCTTGCATAAGCGGCCGCAGCACCACGTTCGGACTGAACTGCTCGGGGTTTGCTTCGAGGCGGTCGAGCAGTTCAGCCTCGGTGAACGAGCGGCCGGTCCCGCGGAGGGCGAAGGTGCCATCGGTGTTGGCGTCGATAGGAAGCCGTCCCGTCTCGTCCAGCAGGAAGAGATTCGTCGGCCGCGCGTGCACCTGCGCATGGTAGTCCTGCTGCAGTACGTCGCTCGTGGCCTCGATGCGCGCGTGAACCGTCGCGTAGTCGGTCAGCTCACGGCGGAAGAGCGGCGTCACCAACTGCTTCAGGCGCGCATCGTCCGGGTTGATAAACACGAGCCCCGTGTCGCGGAAGAGCGCGCGCACCAAGTGCCCAAAGGCGTCCTCCAGGGTCGTGCCCGGCCGATACGCCGCACGGACGCGCTCCATGAGCGGCTCCTTGAAATCCGACGGCGGCAGCGCCCCATCCAGGTCGGCCAGCACAGACTCGATGCGGTCCGTCAGCGCAAGGCGTCCTACGGCGCCCGGGTTGCGTCCATCGGCGGCTTCGGGCGCGTCGTAGGCCAGCTCTACGAGCTCGTTGTGCTGGAGGAGGTGCGTGTGATTGATCTCGGCGAAGTCGTGATCTTCGCCCTCGATCCAGAAGACGGGCACGACCGTTCGCCCCGTCTCCTCGGCGAGTTGATCGGCGAGTTGAAGCGCCGTGATGGTTTTGTACACGGTGTAGAGCGGGCCCGTCAGGAGCCCCACCTGCTGCCCGGTCACGACGGCGACGGTGTCGGGCGCGCGGAGGGCTTCGATGTTCGACTGCACAGCCGCCGGAAGCCCCCAGCGCTCATTTTGGTCGAGCAGCACGTCCGCGAGGGCCTCCCGATCGCGGGCGTGCTCCGCCGCGCGGTCGGCCGCAGCGCGGCGGGCCTCCGGAGCGCGAAAGTCCCCCGCGTAGAAATCAGCGACGGCGGCGTAGTCGGTACAATACTGCGTAAAGAGCGTCGGGAAGCGCTGCGTAGCCGCCAGCGGAAGGCGACGGATGGCAGGCAGCGTGGAGGACGGTTCACTCATGTGGTTCGCCGATGTGGGTGAGTAGTAGATTCAGTCGTGCAGCTGGGACGGGGCCCGTGCCCAGCCGAGCATCCCAACAAAAAAGGGCGGCGCCGTCCGCTGCGATGCAGCTCCCGGGCCCGCCCTCTCAGGTGCGAAAAATGGCACGTGCGACGTAGGATCGTCAGTTTTTATTCTGCTCGCGCTTAAGCGCCTCGATCTCATCGCGCAACTCAGCCGCCTTTTCGTAGTCTTCTTCTTCGACGGCCTTCTCCAGTTCATTTTCCATACGCTGCAACTGGGAGACCGGGCCGCTCTCTTCTTCCTCTTCGCTGCCAGACGCCTCGGCTTCCGCCAGGGCGGACACATCCTCCTCGTCGGCGGCAATCCCGGCCTCGTCGAGCACGTCGGGCGAGACAAAGATGGGGGCGTCTACCCGGACGGCGAGGGCTACGGCGTCGCTGGGCCGCGAGTCGAGCTGTTGCTCTTCTCCATTGAGGCGGTACCGCACCTTGGCAAAGAAGGTCCCCTCGCGCAGTTCGTCGATGACGACCTCGAAGACGTCAATGTCGACCGCCTCGAACGTGTCCCGCAACAGGTCGTGCGTCATGGGGCGGGGCGGTTGGATTTTTTCAAGCTCCAGCGCAATGGCCTGCGCCTCGAAGGCCCCAATGATGATGGGCAAGCGACGATTCCCATCGATTTCCCCGAGCACCAGTGCATAGGCACCGCCGCTGGAGGGGCTCGTCGAGAGTCCGATAATGTCAACTTGAATGAAATCCATCGCGGTGTGTCAGGTACGGCAGATAGTTGAAGAACGACCGAGCGGGTGGGCACGCAGCCCGTGCGCGAGGCAGCGCTGCGCGGAACGGAGGTCACCCCCCCTGGCTATCGTACAGCGTGTCTTCCAACGCAGCCAAAAACGCCTTGTTCTCGCTGGATGTCCCGGCATTGACACGAACGTGGCGATCCAGCGCCTCGTACCCGCTCATGTCGCGAATGAGGATGCCCCGCTCGGCGAGCGCGCCCTGCAAGGCGGACGCGGACCCGTCGGTGCTGAAGAGCACGAAGTTCGCGTGCGAGGGCACCACGTCGACGCCATCCATCGCGCGGAGGGCCTTGGCGAGGCCGTTCCGCGCCGTGCGCATCAGCTCCACCCGCTCTTGCAACAACTCCGGCCGTGCCAACAACTTAAGCGCCGTAATCTCGGCGAGGCGGTCGACCATGAACGGCAGCCGCGCCTTCATGACCTCGTGCGCGACGTCCGGATGCGCAATCATGTAGCCGATGCGCAACCCGGCGAGCCCGTACGCCTTCGAGAAGGTGCGCAGCAGCATCACGTTGGGGTAGTCGCGCATCAGCCGCAGCGCACTGCCCTCCGGGTTAAATTCCACATAGGCTTCATCGACCACCACGAAGCCCGACGCCGCGCGCACGATTCGCTCGATGTCGCTGAGCGGCATCGCCAGGCCCGTCGGGTTGTTGGGCGAGGTGAGCACGGTGAGCGCCGGGTCCTTCGCCTCGATGGCCTCGATGAGCGCCTCGGTGTCGAAGCTCAGGTCCGAGCGCGGCGGGACGCTCGTGAGGTCGCCATCGGCCAGCCGAACCACCTTCTCGTAGAGCGAAAACATGGGCGTGGGCAGGACGACGGGCGTGCCGGGGTCGATAAGCGCCATGCCGAACGTGTACGTCAACTCGTTCGATCCGTTGCCGACAATGATGCAATCGGGATCGACGCCGTTGTATTCGGCGAGCGCATGCCGCAGCTCGTGCGGCTGCTCGTTCGGATACCGGTTG
>JAAAPH010000270.1 GCA_009908415.1 Bacteroidota bacterium | reverse complement strand
ACACCTCGACCGTACCACCCACGGCCCGCTGGGCGATGCCGTGCTTGATGGCATTCTCGACGAGCGTTTGCACGAGAAGGAACGGCACCGGCGCGCTCTGGATCGCATCGTCCACGTCGATCCGGTACTGCAGGCGCTCCTCGAAGCGGACGGCCTCCAGCTCCAGGTACGAGCGCACGGTCCGGATTTCGTCGCGCAGCGCCACCATCGAGCGCTCGTCCGAGCGAAGTGTGGTCCGGAGCAGAGCCGCTAGCTGCGTAACCATACGCTGGGCCCGAGCCGGGTCCTCTGCGATGAGCGCGCGCACGCTGTTGAGGCTGTTGAAGAAGAAGTGCGGGTTGAGCTGGAGCTTCAGCGCCTTGAGCTTGGTCGATTCCATCTGGGCTTTCATTTTCCACCGGTCGACCTCGGCCCGGCGATGGTCCCAAATGGCGTGCACGCCAAAGTACAGGAGTGACCACAGCAGGATGAGGATGGAGCCGTTCGCGATCGACCCCACTATGAATCCGATCTCCGACTCAATCTCTTGATAGACGTCGAGCTGCAGCACGTAGCGCCCAATGGGATTGATCGTGACGTGGAGGGCTGCGGCGATCGCCACCGAGGCCATGATCACGCGCGGAGCCAGGTGCCGCACGGACTGGCGCCGCCACCGCCAGCGGTGGATGAGCGCGCGGTACAGGTGGGTGTACAGGAGACCGAGCGCTCCGAGCAGGACGTTCCCGGCCACAGACTCCCACGTCAGAGGGCGGAACAGCGCGGATAGCACGAGGCCCACGGCCGTGTATCCAGCCCATCCTCCAAGCTGACAGGTCCAGTACAGACGGTTCCGATTCATTACATCGGTCCAGCGTGCTTACGCCAGTAGATAGGAGAGGATGACCGCAAGCAACTCGGCGAGGAAGGTGTACACGTATCGCTTGATCTTATCGGGCATATCGGGTACAGGATGGCAGTGCGCAGAAACGAAAAACACCACGCTCCCATCGTACGAATCGCCGCCCGTCGATCCAAGCGGTTTTTGATGGATGGTTGCTCGCGTCGGTAGGCGGAGGATAGGCGCCGATTAGCCGTCATGACGGGGCGCCGGGCCGGTCGGGCAGGCCCTTATGCATAAGGCCATAAGGGGGGTGACATAACGGTGGCACGGCCGGGTAATAGATTGAGGGCAAGCATGCACTCACGGGATCAAGTGCGGCTGCTATGCCGCCCACTATCATGACCGACCGACGACCGTTCTCGACGCCGCTGCGCCTGCTCGACGATGCGCGTCCCGCTCCGCGTGAACGTGCTGCGGGGCCGAGCGCAAGCCCGCCCCCGCAGCGGACGCCCGCACCGCCGCTGCTTGACGAGCCGTCCCTCTTCTACGATCCGCCGTATGCGGATCCCGTGCACGATACGTTCGCGTGGCACCTCGTCAAGTACCTGAAGCCCGGAAGTGGATTGCGCCATCAAGTGAACGGACCGCGGGCCCCGACCGTCGATTTGGGGATTGACTTTGTTGTGGAGCAAGGGGCGTGGCGCGTCGGCTTCATGTGCGGCGCTTCCGACGCTGGCCAGGAGCACGACCGCCGCTGCGATGCCCTCTGCATCGGCCAAGCGGCCGTCGACGTGCTCTACCGGCTGCGTGTAGAGGACGTCGAGGCACGCCTGCACGATGCGCTTCTGCTCGTAGCGAAATGGGACGCCGCCCTCTTCAGTGAGCGCGGACGGATCAATCTGAACACGCTGGCCACCCCAGAAGCGCGTGCGGCCCACCCAGGGCCCGATGACACTGTCGTGACGGTGTCGTACGAAGGCGCGCGTGAAGCCGATGGCGCGCATGAAGCCGATGGCGCGCGTGGAGCGGTCGACGCCGAAACGCTCCGCCTTCGACGGGTGAGCCGCTCGCATCCCGAGGGATGGAGGCCGGTATACGAGCAGGCGCGCCGGGCGGCTGGGCTGCCGGCGGGTCCCTCGCCGAAGCGGTGGGCCCGTAGCGCGTAAGCGTCCGCTCTCCACACGCGCTGCAGCGAATCGGGAAAACGTAGGGCGCCGCCCCGCCCCCCGAGTGGCAGCGGTCACCCGTCGGACGAGCGGTCCACCGGCGTGACGGCCGCTTGGTCGCGTTCCCCGGTGCGGATGCGGTAGACGGACTCCAACGGCTGGATGAAGATTTTGCCGTCGCCCACCTCCCCGGTGCGTGCCGCCTCCATGATGGCATTGACGGTAGGCTCCACGAACTCGTTCGACACGCCAATGTCGATGACCACCTTGGCCTTGAGTTCACGCTTTCCTTTCACGCCGCGATATACTTCTTGGCGCTCCGGCTCGCCACCGTGTCCCCGGGCGTCCGATACCGTCAGGCCGTGAATATTGGCTTCGTAAAGGGCGTGGAGCACGTCATGGAGCCTTTCGGGGCGAATAATGGCTTTAACCAGCTTCATGGCTTGGGGAGAGAGTCAGTAAGAAGCACACAAGAGGAAACACAGCACGCAAGAGAGACCGGGCGTCCGGTTACGCATTGGCGGACGCGGCGAGCGGCTCATCGGCGCGCTCTTCCAGGTAGCCGTTCGGGTTGGTCGCGAAGTCGGGGTAGGCCCGCATGGCGTGTTCGCCCAGGTCCAGGCCTTCGACCTCTTCTTCCGGATCGACGCGCAGGCCGAGCGTGGCCTTCAGCAGGCCGCCAACGACCAGGCAGAACACCACGGTGAACGCACCGATCGCCAGGATGCCGGCCAGTTGGTACCCTAACTGCGCCAGCCCCGCGAGGTTGCCGAAGAGGCCCACGGCGAGGGTCCCCCAGATGCCGCACGCGAGGTGCACGCTGATGGCACCCACCGGATCGTCGACCTTCAGCGTCTGGTCGACGAAGATCACCGAGAAGTACACAATGGCCCCCGCCACGGCCCCGATGATCACCGATTCCCAGATCATCATTTGATCGGCCCCGGCCGTGATGCCGACGAGGCCCGCGAGGATGCCGTTGAGCGCCATACTCAGATCCGGATTCCCATCGTGGCTCCAGGAGACGAGGCCGGCCGTGAGTCCGCCCGCGGCGGCGGCCATTGAGGTCGTCACCAGCACGAGCGACACCGTGGCGGCGTCGGCCGTGAGCACCGAGCCGCCGTTGAAACCGAACCAGCCGAACCACAGCAGGAACACCCCGATGGCCGCCAGTGACAGGTTGCTGCCCGGAATGACGTGCACCGAGCCGTCCTTCCCGTACTTGCCAACGCGCGGCCCGAGCAAGATGGCAATCACGAGGGCGCCCCACCCACCGACCGAGTGGACGATGGTGGAGCCGGCGAAGTCGTAAAAGCCGAGCTCATCCAAGAAACCGCCGCCCCACTTCCACGCTCCGGTGATCGGGTAGCTGATGGCGAGGAAGAGCGCAGAAAAAAGCAGGAAGCTTGACAGCTTAATCCGTCCGGCGACGGCGCCGGACACGATGGTCGCCGCCGTGGCCGCAAACATGGCCTGGAAGAAGAAGTCGGTGTACCACGTGTAGCCTTCGTTGTAGGCCGGGGTAAGGAGCGCCTCCGCGTCGGCCGGGCTCACCGAGATGAAGTTTGGCACCGAGGCAAACGACAGGAAGCCGTTGAAGTCGCCCGGGTACATGATGTTGAACCCACAGAGTGCGTACGTCAAGATCCCGATGCAGATGATCATCGAGTTCTTGAACAGGATGTTCACCGTGTTTTTGGATTGCGTCAGCCCCGACTCCAGCGAGGCAAAGCCCAGGTGCATGATGAACACCAACATGCCTGCGATCATAATCCACAGGTTGTTCAGCGTCCATGCGAGCGCGTCGACCGACGCGCTATCGGCAGCGGCATCCTGGGCAAGGGCCGTCAGGGGCATCAAAAGGAGCAGGCCAGCGAGGAGTAGGAATTTGCGCATGACGGAGCGTCGCAATAGTCGGTTCGATGGGGCGGGATGAATACGCTGAGCATCACGCGCCTTCGGAACGGGGCTCAGCAGGGTATACGGTAAGCGTATTTAATGGGGCAAAAAGACATATTCAAACAAATTATTTTGCAGAAGCGCTTCCAAAGAGAAAAAATATTGTCACGTATAGCCCTTGAGCCCTAATTAACCATATCTTCATTGGCGGGTGGATGAGGTGCCTCGGCCAGCAAAAAAGCACGCCACCGACCGGATCAGGGCGTGCTGCGGGGATAGGAGAGACGGAGAGGTGAGGGCGGGGGCGGCGCCACCGCCCCGCTCGTGGGGGAGCAGATGGGCGCGTTACGCCTCCCAATGGGGCGCAAAGTGGGGGTCGACCTTCCGGTCGCTCCGAGCCAGGCCGTGGATGAGCTGCATCTCCTCGTCCGACAGCGAAAAATCGAACACATCGGCGTTGGCCGCTCGGTGGTCGGGGTCGGATGAGCGAGGGATGGCCGCAACGTGATCTTGCTGCACCAGCCAGCGAATCGCAATCTGGGCCGGCGATTTGCCGTACTGGTCTGCCAGCGCCTGCAGCGTGCCCGTGCCGGTGCCCAGCAAATTTTTGAGGGCATTGGCGAGGCGATCGGCTGGAGCGCTGTCCTGCTTGAGCGCTTTGAGCGCGCGCCGGGGCGACAGGCTGCGGTTCATCACGCTCCCTTTGGCCAGCGGACTGTACGCCGTCAGCAGAAAATCATGCGTGCGGGCGAGATCGAGGAGCGGCGCTTGGCTCAGGAAGGGATGGTACTCGACCTGGTTGCAGAAGATGGATGTGTGGTCGAGGGCCTGCCGGACGAGCGACGGCGGGAAGTTGCTCACGCCGATGTGTCGCGTCTTGCCTGCAGCCTTGAGGTCGAGCAGCGCATCGAGCGTATGCTCCAGGGGCACCGACGCGTTCGGCCAGTGGATGAGCAGCAGGTCGACGTAGTCGGTGCGCAGCTTGCGGAGGCTGCCTTCGGCGGCGGCGCGCACGTCATCCGGCCGAAGGTTCGTGTGCCACACCTTGGTGGTCAGAAAGACGGCATCGCGGTCGGTGGGGGCGTCGTGCACGGCACGGCCCACCTCGGCTTCGTTGCCATACATTTCCGCCGTGTCGATGTGGTGGACGCCGAGGTCGAGCGCGTGCCGGACGGCGTCGTAGCACGTTGCGCCTTTGAGCTGCCACGTGCCCAGGCCGAGCGCGGGGACATCGTCCCCCTGAATGGTTTCGTGGATCACGGGACGGATGGGTTGATCTGGAGGACGGCGATCAACGCCTTGCTACGGGCCACGGCGGGCGCTGTTTGCCGTGCAGGAGAACTCACCACCGGGCCCGGTAGCCCCGGGCATCCACGTGGATAAATGGCCCGCGGTGCGGCGCCGGCCCGTAGATGCCGAGCCCGCCCTTGAGCTGCTGCACCGCGTCGTCTTGCACCACGGTTTCCATGAGGGCGGCGAGGACCTGTGCGTCGGCCCGCGTCACGGTGCCATCGCCGTTCAGGTCGTCCATGTATGTGTCGCCATCGGCATCGACAAAGACGTCGGCCGCGCCGCCGTACAGGTGGCGGCTGTAGTCCGTGCGGTTGCCGATGGATCGGTTGTAGTGGGGCGTCCGATAGCCGCTCATCACGTGCAGCGTCTGGACGGCGTGGCCGCGGGCGTTCACGGCCTGGAGGAGGCGCTCGAGCTTAAGCAGGAGGTGCTCGCGCAGGAGGAGGTACTGCGGATAGGCGTCCGTCTGCTTGCAGGCGAACTGGCCCAGCGTGAAGTGCGGGGCCACGCGTACGTCGCGGTTCGCCGCCGTCAGTTGGACGAACCCCGAAGGGCGCGCGTAGACCGGGTTGTCGCGCAGCGGTTTCTTCCGGTAGTGCCCGATGCGATAGCCGTCGAGCCGCCGCTGGCGATGATCGTAGGGCGTGAGCACGAACACGTTGAGCCGGATGGCATCTCCGCTGGTCGCGTCGGTGAGGGTCAGCGGGTACAGGCCGGGGGCGTTGGGCGCGGTCCACTGCCACGTGCGCGGGCCGGTGGCGCGGGTGAGGCCGCTGCGCGCCGTCACCGAAAAGCGGGCCGCTGAGGAGACCGAGGTGATGGGGGAGGCCTCGATGTTCAGGCGCACCTGCTCGTTCGGCATCACGAACAGCCCCATCACGCGGTAGGGAATCGACAGGCCTCGCACGCTGACAGCAAACGACGCCCGCTCTGCGGAGAAGGCCGCCGGCTCATCATCGGTGGAGGCGGCGGGGGCGGCGAAAGCCGGTCCCCACAGAAGAGGCATCAGGACGAGGGCGAGACAGAGCGAAGGCCAGCGCATAAGCGTCAGAAATCGAACTGCTGATCAGAGAGGAAACGGCCGCGCGGTGCGGCGCGGCGTCTAACACTGCGCGCAAGCGCTGTGCCGCGGCCCACATGGTGGACGCCGTCCCACGTGCTGTGCCCATAATCCGAAATTCCGAGACTTCTGACAAGGGATCGGATGAGCTTTGGAAGCAGAACCTGGAATCTTTTACCATTCCGAGGCGGCGGGGCGAATCCGCTTCAGCGGTTGGCATCACGGATCCCCTACAGCTCGAACCGATTGGAGCGGCGCTCCGACCGGGCGAGCGGGTCCTTCCAGGCCTTGTCGCGATAAATCTCCCCGTAGATGAGACGGAAGGCGGCCGATTGGGGCGCCGAAAGCCGGTCGTCGTTGCGCGTGATGGCGCGGATGGATACGTTGCTCACCCCCGGCGGCATCGATTGCCCGGGCGCGAGCGTCCTACGGCACAGGCAGAAGCAGGTGGGGAGCCCGATGCGATTGGCGACCCGCCAGCCATTGAGCACCTCCATGGTGGTCCCGATGCAACTGTTGTAGTAGAGCGTGTCGCCCGACGTGTTGTGGATGGCCACCTGAATGATGCTGTCACGCGTTACGTTGTACTGATCGCGATCGGTTTCGATGCGGAGCGCGAAGGGTGGCGCCTCGGGGTGGATCACATCGCAGCTCGTCATCACGACAAGGCCGACCAGCACAAGGGCGAGGAGTCCGTTCGGCGTTTCAGGGGACGTAGGGAGCGGCGAACGGGACGGCATGGAAGCGAGCAGTCGTCAAGGAGGAGGCACACTCTGAAAGACAGCGCGTGGCCGTCGTTTAGTCCATGCGTTTCGCATGGCACTCCTCACAGACCGTGAGCGTGGATACGGCAAGCAGAAGGAATCACGGGGTCGAGACGCGATGGAAGCCCTCACGGATGACCTGCTCGGCGGGTTTGTCCTGAGGCGTGAAGCCGAGCGGGCGGTCGCTTTCCGCGGCCGGATGCCACTTCCACACGATGGCGCCGGCGAACCACGGGGCCGGCATGACCCGGTCAAAGAAGGCGCGGTAGAGCTTAGACTGGATTTCGTAGTCGGGCGCGCGCTCGCGGGCCTCCTCGCGGCGGGGCCACGTCCACGGCTCGGCCGCTGCGTAGTCGACGCTCCGGTAGCCCAACTCGGTGAACAGCACGGGGCGGTTCGTTTCGGCGGCTATGCGACGCAGCGCCGTCTGGTGCTCGGCCCATCCCGCACGCAGCGTTTGCAGGGAGGGATCGTCCGCCTCGGAAATGGGGAAATACGCCTGCACGCCCACGAAGTCGAGCGCGTCCCAGAACGGCACCCGGTCGTACGCCTGATACCAGTTGGCCGCGTACGTGAGCTGGCCGTCGTACACGGCGCGAACCGAATCGATTAGGCCGCGCCAGAAGTCGGGCCGCGCGGCGACGGTGCTGTCGAGCTCGGTGCCGACGACGAGCACGTCGGCCTCGGTCGAGTCCGCCAGGTGGGCGTAGTGCATCAGGAACCGGCGGTAGTCATCCTCCCACTGCGTCCAGGCCGACTCGGTATCGAAGGCGATGGCGCTGCGGTTTTGCCCTTCGGCGCTGTAGTCGCCCACCCAGATGTGGGGTTTCAGGATGAGGCCCAGGCCGGCGTCCTCGGCGCGCTGTGCCAGGGCGTGGATGCCGGCGTCCGATTCGCTGTACCACCCGCCATCGGTGTGCATGCGGATGCGGGGCACCTCGAAGCGCCGCTGGAAGCCAAACGAGATGAGCGTGACGTGTGTGGCGCCGAGTTCCTTCAGGCGCTGCAGCGCGTCGGCCTCCGGGGGGCGGCGAGCGTCCAGCGTCACGGCTCGGATCTTGGCCGCGTCGTCCACGGACGGGAGTGGGGGGCGAGCCGCGTCGCCGGGCGTGCACCCCGTTAGCAGGACTCCCAGGGTGAGCGCCGAAAGGAAGAGGGCGGAGAGAAGACGCATTGCCGGAGCGGGGGAGGCGGAAGGGTGTGGAAGAACGATGAACGGCCGATGCGTTCTGCTTGTTGCGGGACAGCTGCTCTCCCGTGCATCGGCGCCCGACGCAAGTGAATAAAAGAATTCCTTTATGAATCACAGAAAAATTCGTAGCCTGTAGCATGGAGCGCCATCTCGCTGTCCCTTAGACCGATTCGGACCGGCCATGTACGATCGTCGTCAGTTTTTCGGTGCGCTGGGGGGCCCTGCGGCCGCTGCAGCCGCCGCCACCCTGCATCCCAACGCCATTCCGCGCCTGCTCGATGCGCTCTCGGCCTACGACGGCGCGCCTGACGCGCTCGCCGCCGACGAGTCGTACTGGCGGACGGTGCAGCAGGCGTTCTCCGTGGACCGCAGCCTGATCAACCTCAACAGCGGCGGCGTGAGCCCGTCGCCGACCATCGTGCAGGACGCGATGAAGCAGCACCTCGACTATTCGAACGAGGCGCCGCCCTACACCATGTGGCGCGTCCTGGAGCCGCAGCGCGAGGGCGTCCGCCAGCGCCTCGCCCGCACCTTCGCGTGCGACGCTGAGGAGATCGCGCTCACCCGCAACGCCTCGGAGAGCCTCCAAATCTGCCAGTTCGGCTTCGACCTGGAGCCCGGCGACGAGGTGCTGACGACCGATCAGGACTATCCGCGCATGATCAACACGTTCAAGCAGCGGGAGCGGCGCGAGGGCATCAAGCTCGTCCAGTGCTCGATCCCGGTGCCGGCCGAAGACCCCGATGAGATCGTGCGTATCTTCGAAGCGCACATCACGCCGCGCACGCGCCTGATCCTGATGTGCCACATGATCAACCTGACCGGCCAGATCCTCCCCGTGAAGCCGGTCGTGCAGATGGCCCGGACGTATGACATTCCCGTCATCGTCGATGGGGCGCACGCCTTTGCCCACTTCGACTTCACGCACGCGGATCTGGACTGCGACTACTACACCACGAGCCTGCACAAGTGGCTGCTGGCGCCGCACGGCACGGGCATGCTCTACGTGCGGCGCGACAAAATCGCCGATCTCTGGCCGCTGATGGCCGCGCCGGAGCAAATGGACGATAACATCCGCAAGTTTGAGGAGATCGGCACGCATCCGGCGGCGAACTACCTCGCCATCGCCGAGGCACTAACGTTTCATCAGGGCATCGGGGCGGCGCGGAAGGCCGCTCGGCTCCGGTACCTGCGCGACTACTGGGCCGATCGGCTGGTGAAGTACGATCGGGTCCGGCTCCACACGAGCCGGGATCCGCGGTTTTCGTGCGGCATTGCCACCGTACAGATCGAGGGGGTGGATACGATCGACCTCGTCCGGCACCTGCGGCGGACCCATCAAATCATCGCGACGCCCATCAGGCACGCGCAGTTCGAAGGCGTGCGCATCTCGCCGAACGTGTTTACCACGCTCGAAGAGCTCGACCGCTTCAGCGACGCGATGGAGCGGGTCGTCCGGCACGGGCTGCCGCAATCCTGACGGACTTCATAGCGGCGAGCAGGACGGCGTAGAACCAGCATCCGGGCCATTCGTTAAGGACGCGGGGGGCCATGCTCGCGCGTTTCTGGATTCACCGTCACCCTTATGCCGACGTACGACGTAGCTATCATCGGGGGCGGCATTGTCGGATGTGCCACCGCCTACCGCCTCGCTCAGCAGTATCCTGATCAATCCATCGCCCTCATCGAGAAGGAAGACCGGGTGGCCGCGCACCAAACCGGTCGGAATTCGGGCGTCATCCACTCGGGCGTCTTTTACACGCCGGGGTCGCTCAAAGCCAAGAACTGCCGCGAGGGCAAACACGCCCTCGTGGAGTTCTGCGAGCGCGAGGGCGTCGACTACGACATGTGCGGCAAGGTGGTCGTGGCCGCCTCCGAGGAGGAAGTCCCGGAGCTCGAAAAGATCCGGGAGAAGGGGCGCAAGAACAACGTCGCCTGCGAGCGCATCAGCCTGGAGCGGCTGCGCGAGCTGGAGCCGCACGTCCGCGGCGTGGCCGCGCTGCACGTGCCCGGCGCCGGCATCGTGGATTATACGGGCATGACGAAGCGGTTGGCGGCGCGCGTGCAGGAGCAAGGGCACGCGCTCAAGACCGGCGCCGAGGTGCGCAACCTGCATGTCGGAGACCGCGAGGTGACGGTGGAAACGACGGCTGGCGACGTACGGGCCCAGTACGTGGTCAACTGCGCCGGCCTCTACGCCGACCGCATCGCGAAGATGAGCGGGATGGATCCGGGCGTTCAGATCGTGCCGTTTCGCGGGGAGTACTACGAGCTCGTCCCCGATCGGCGTCACCTCTGCCGGAACCTCATCTACCCCGTGCCCGACCCGGCCTATCCGTTCCTCGGCGTTCACTTCACGCGCATGGTCGACGGCCGCGTCGAATGCGGGCCGAGCGCCGTGCTGGCGTTTGCGCGCGAAGGCTACGTGTTTGGCCGCGTTAACCTGAAAGAGCTGTGGGAGACGATCACGTACCCGGGGTTTGCCCGCCTCAGCCTGCAGCACTGGAGGAAGGGCATCAAGGAGATCGCGCAGTCGCTCAGCAAGCGCGTGTACGTGAACCAGGCGCGCACGCTCGTGCCCGAGGTGGAGATGGACGACTTCGTGCCCTCCCCGTCGGGCGTGCGGGCGCAGGCCCTCCGCCCCGATGGCTCGCTCGTCGACGACTTCCTGTTTGTGGAAGGCGAGCGCGTCATCAACGCCGTCAACGTCGCCTCGCCGGCCGCCACCGCCTCGCTCAACATCGGCCGCCTCATCGTCGACCGCCTCGCCACGCGGTTCGACACGGCCCCCGCGACGCAGGAGGCGTGAGCCATGATGCGTGATGCACAACTCATGTGATGCACAACTCATAACGTACGACGCCCAACCCTAAACGAACCGATGGCCTGGATCGAGACGATCGACGATGCCGATGCGACGGGCGATCTGCGCGCGCTCTACGACGAGATTGCCGAGACGCGTGGGAAGCTCTCCAACATCCTGGCCGTGCACAGCCTGAACCCGCCCGCGCTGCGCGCCCACCTGAAGCTGTACGACCAGCTCCTCTTCGGCCGGTCCAACCTGCGACGGGCCGAGCGGGAAGCGCTGGCCACCGTGGTTTCGGCCGCCAACGACTGCGACTACTGCGTGCGCCATCATGCCGAGGCCCTGCACGCGTACTGGAAAGACGACGCTCGCGTGGAGCAGCTCATCGAGGACCACCGCGCGCTCGACCTCCCGGCCCGGATGCACGCTATGCTCGATTACGGCGCGAAGCTCACGCAGGCCCCGGCGACGGTCGCGGAAGACGACGTGCAAGTGCTCCGCGAGGCGGGCTTCTCGGACCGCGACGTGCTCGACATCAACTTGATCACCAGCTACTTCAACTTCGTGAATCGCATCGCGGAAGGGCTCGGCGTCGCATTCACCGAAGAAGAGGCGACCGGATACGACTACTGAGACTGACGATCTGAGACGGCTGACCCGGCCGCGAAGGAGCAGGGGCGAAAGGGCTCATGCAGTCCCTTCCGCCCGCTCCCGGACCTCACGCGTAGTAGGGGGCTGGCGGTCAGGTGCTGGCGGTTTGGTAGCCAGCCTTCGAGGCGGTGGCGGTTGTGCCGCTGTGGCTATTGCCGGCCAGCGCAAAATAGAGCGCAATCATGAGGAGCGTGAACTGAAACTCCATGCCGCGGCCCATATTGCCGGTGCCCATATTCACCGAATTCCAGCCGTGCTGCAGGTGCACCATGAAGATGGCGCCGAGCATGATGGGCACGATCAGCACGCCCCCGAGGCGCGTCACCCAGTCGCTAGCCGCGCCGCCGACAAGGATGAGCGCACCGCCGACCGCCTCCATCGTGGCCAGCAGGCCGACGACGAACACAGGCATGCCCATCATCTCGGCCATGCCGCCGAGCACGGGAAATTTGGTGAGACCGTGATAGAGGAAGACACTCGCGAGGGCCAGGCGCAGGGCCCAGTGTGCATGCGGAGCAAAAGCGTTCAGGCGTTCCATGGGAATTATACGGCGTTAGTGAGTAGAACGTAGCGGACAAAGGAATAACTCCTTCCATTGTGGCCGTTAGGTGCAAGCGGGAAATGGGGCGTTACACGGGAGGCGGTGTGCTCCATGCGTAACGCGCCAGCTTGTGGGGTCACCTAGAGGGCGAACATTGCTGCCCACCAACCCGTCCCCGCTATTATGGCTGTTATGTCATGGAAACATACATGCGTGTTTGCTGCGGCACTTCTCGTCGCCGCGCTTGCGCTGCCGCCGTCGATCCTGGCCCAGCGTCCGAGCGCCCCGGCCCTCCTGGAGCAGTTCGAC
The DNA here is from genome assembly GCA_009908415.1 of Bacteroidota bacterium. Lineage (GTDB taxonomy): Bacteria > Bacteroidota > Rhodothermia > Rhodothermales > Salinibacteraceae > JAAAPH01. Next base: position 2,753 of record JAAAPH010000270.1, on the reverse strand, counting down.
ACGGACCGGTCGAAGTACACGATCGACCTGTCGGAGCTGCAGGCCGGTGGCCCGCCGAAAGATGGCATTCCGTCGATCGACGCCCCCTCGTTTGTGTCGACGGAGGCGGCGCGCGATTGGATCGAGCCGCAGGAGCCCGTCATCGCGCTGGAGCTTGGCGGCGAGGCGCGGGCGTATCCGCTGCAGATTCTCACCTTCCATGAGATCGTGAATGACCGCGTGGGCGGCGTGCCCGTCGCGGTCACGTTCTGCCCGCTCTGCTACAGCGCCATCGTGTTTGAACGCACCCTGCAGGGCGAGCCCGTCGAGTTTGGGGTCTCCGGCATGCTTCGAAAGTCGGACCTCGTGATGTACGACCGAAAGACGGAGACGCTCTGGCAGCAGTTCAACGGCAAGGCCATCGTGGGCGACCTGGCGGGCCAGACGCTGGAGCAGATCCCCTCGCAGATCGTCAGCTACCAACAGTTTCGGGCGGCGTACCCCGACGGCCAGGTTCTCTCCCGCGACACGGGCCACGACCGTCCGTACGGCCAGAACCCGTACGCGGGCTACGACGACATCGACAAGAAGCCGTTTCTCTTTCGCGGCGAGCAGGACGGCCGGCTGCCCCCCATGGAAAAGGTGACCGCGATCAGCATGGATGGCGTCGACAAGGCGTATCCGCACCGCGTGACGAAGGAGCGGCGCGTCATCCATGACACGGTGAACGGCCACCCCCTTGTCGTGTGGCACGGTGAGGGCGCTGTATCGGCCCTCGATGCGCGTCGAATCAGCCGGTCGAAGGAGGTGGGCTCGACGGGTGTTTTTGATCCGCGCGTGGACGGGCGCACGCTTCACTTCCGCTACGAAGATGGCCGGTTCGTGGACGAGGAAACGGGGAGCACGTGGTCCATCACCGGGCGGGCGGTAAGCGGCCCGCTCGAAGGGCGCCAGCTTGCGCGCATCGGGCACGGCGACTACTTCGCGTTCGCCTGGTTTGCGTTCAAGCCAGAAACGACCATCTACGATTCCGACACCCAATCATAATCGCCCGCTTCAGCGGCGTCCGCCTATGTCTATGTTTATTCCTGCATCCTGCTCTTCGCCATCGGGTCCCATGACGTTGTCGTGCGGGCGCCGTCTTTCGCTCTCGATCGGGCTGGGCCTTCTCGGGCTCATCGTGCTCGTGCTAGCGGGGTGTGACTCCACCTCCGGGCCTAGCAGCGGTTCGGGCCTGTTCGAGGATCCGTCCAGCGACGCGTGTGACATTCCTGCGAGCAACTTGGTGAGTGGGGGCGTGCCCAAGGATGGTATCCCGGCGCTCACCGACCCCACCTTTGTGGATCCGGGGGCCAGCCAGGCCAGCTACCTGGATGCCAGCAGCCGGGTGATTGGGTTGGTCGTGGACGGCGAGGCCTATGCCATCCCGCACAACATCCTGTGGCATCACGAGATCGCGAACCTCAACTTCGAAAGCATCCAACTGGCCGTCACGTACTGCCCCCTCACCGGGTCCAGCCTCGCGTTCGACCGCGCCGTGATCGACGGAGGCGAGTTCGGCGTGTCGGGCCTGCTGTTCAACAACAACCTGACGATGTACGACCGGACCAGTCAGGAGTCGCTCTGGCCGCAGATGAATCGCGAGGCCGGCTGCGGGCCGCGCTCCGGAAGCGACCTGACGATGTATCCCATCATGGAAACGACGTGGGACGGGTGGCAGGCGCTCTATCCCGAGACCCAGGTGGTGTCCGGCCAAACCGGGTTTAACCGCAACTACCAGCCGAGCGGATATCCCTACGGCAACTACGAGGAGCCGAACAACGACCGGCTGCTGTTCAGTGCGCCCATCGACGACCGGCGGCCGCCGAAGGAGCGCGTGCTGGGCGTGCCGGGCACGAGCGAGCCGAGCCGGTCCGCCGGCGTGGCGTATCCGTTCGGCGAGCTAAACGATGGCACGCCCGTTACCGTCGTCAACGATGACGTCGCGGACGGCCCCATCGTGGTGCTGTGGAGCCAGGCCGCCCAAGGCGCGATGGCGTTCCGGCCCGTCGTGGATGGACAGCTAACGACGTTCGAGGACCGCAACGGCGAGATCGTGGACGTAGCGACGGAGAGCGTGTGGAACGTTCGCGGCGAGGCGATCAGTGGGCCGATGCAGGGCGCTCAGCTGGAGCCGGTCCGCCAGACGTACGTGGCGTTCTGGTTTGCCTGGGCGCTGTTCCAGCCCGAGACGACGCTCTACACGAACTAGCCTGCCGACGAACGGGCACGGGGGCTTCCGCGCGCTTTTCTGACGAAACCGATCCTACTTCTGCCCATGACGCTTGTGCGCCTGGCGTTCGCTCTCGGACTGCTTGTCGGGCTGGTCAGCCCGCAGGTGGGGCATGCTCAGTGGGTGGAAGCGCCGGGCGAGGGATGGCTGGAGGTCCGCGCCGTGCATCACCAGACCGACACGCGCTTCGGGCCGGACAGCAACCTTGAGCCGCTCTTCAACGCCGAGAGTCGCTCGATCACGACCTCCACCTTTCTGACGGCGGCCGTGGGGCTGCTGCCGGGCCTCGACGCCTGGGCCCAGGTGCCGTTCCATCACCTCCAGTTCAACGATATCGTGCGCGATCGGTCGAGCACCGGACTCGGCGACCCGCGCCTCTTTTTGCGCGCCGGCCCCAAGGCGTTCGGGCTCGACATCGGACTCCCCATCGCCGTGCGCGGCGGCGTCAAGTTTCCCGTCGGCGACTTCCCCATCGATGCCGAGATCATCCCTCTCAGCGAAG
>JAAAPH010000341.1 GCA_009908415.1 Bacteroidota bacterium | reverse complement strand
CCGTGCAGCAGGTCGTTCACCAGCCACGCGTAGGACGACGGGTCGTCGAGGCCGCGGACGGATGTGGGGCGCGTCGTCCACAGCGCGTTCTCGGTGCCGGGCGTCGCGCCCTCGGCCAGGGCACTGCCCTCCGCAAAATCGATCGTCGGGTTCAGGAGGGACAGCATCGACTGGGCGCTCTGCTGCGTCGTCACCCGGTTGCGCGACCAGCCGGCCGTCAGGTTGAGGCGCAGCGTCTGGTCCAGCACGGCGTGTCCGACGCCGGCATTGAGGCCCAGCACGCGCGTCTGGCTCGTGCCCGCGTCGCTCGTCAAAAAATTCCCCGTGAGCGACGGGCTGAACCCCGACGGCAGCTGCAGCGAGTAGCTTAGCGTGGACGACAGGTTTTGCGTGTTGACGGCCGGGCGGAGGCCTTGCTCCACGGCGCGACTTTGGTCTTGGGTCGTCTGATACGAGCCGGAGACGGACAGCGCGTGGGTGAGGCCGCTCGCGCGGCGGATCGTGAGGGTGGGCGCCAGCGTGGCGGTCTGCGTGATTTGCAGCAGTTGCGTCTGGTCCGGGTTGGGCGCGCCGGGCGCCGGGTCGTTCGCATTGCGCAGCCGCATGTACGAGGCGCTGACGGTGAGGGGCCGGGCGAGGCGCGCCTGCACGGTGGTGCCCAGTTGCAGCCGCTTGGCCGTCGACAGCAGCTGGTCGCTGAGGTTGTTGCGCGTGCGGGCGCCATTCAGGCTGACGTTCAGGCGGCGGTTGAGCAGGCTGAGGGTGGGCTGGACGCGGATGCGCTCCTGGTCGCTGCGCATCTGCGGCACGCCTAGCGATTTGAAACCGGGCTGGATGCGCTCGTAGCTGGCGCGGAGGTCGGCCGCCGGCAGGTTGAGGCGCAGGCTCGCCTCGCCGGCGTAATCGATGTATGAGCCGCGCCGGACCGTCAGGAATCCCACGGACACGGGCAGCAGGTCGTTGGTCTCGGGCGCCCTGACGTCGCGGGTGAGCAGCGACGCCGTGCCCTGCACCTGGAGCGACAGGCGCCGCTGGAAGAGGGCGAGGCCGGCATCGGTGGTCAGGTTCCAGTTCTCCTGCGGCGTGATGGCTTCGTCGGCCCCGAGCGTTGTGACATCCTCGGCGGCTGACAGGTCGATCGAGCCGACCACGTCGCGCACGTACACGCCCGTCAGGTACAGGTGCGTGCCGCGCTCGCGGCCGTAGCCGGCGCGTCCGCCGTAGGCCATCTGCTGGAACGAGACGGCGCGCAGACTCACGTTGTCGCCCGGCCCGATGGCTTCGTTCGAGCGCCCGGCCGCGAGCGCGAGCCGATAGCGGCGCGGGTCGAGCTCGACCATGCCGCCGCGCAGCGTGGTGCCGCGCAGGCCGTACTTCGCGAACGAGGGGTTCACGTCGCCGGCCGACACCTCGCCCCAGCCCCACGCCGTGTTGAACGCGAGCTGGTTTACCGACTGGCGCAGGCGCGACTGGTCGGTCGAGTACGTCAGGTTCAGCCCCGAGCGCAGCCCGAGCAGGTTGAACGACAGGTTGGCGGCCGTCTCCAGCGTAGCCGGCGCGCGGCGCTGATCGATGCCGCTTACCGTGTAGGCCTGGGCCGAGGCGCTAATGCCGCCACGCACCTGGAGCGGACCGGTATCAAGCAGCTGCGCGAGGGTAGAGGCGGGGTGCAGGATCCAGAGCAGCATCAGCCCGGCCCCGACGGCCAGGTATCTTTCGAACGAGCGGGGCGGGAAAATTCCCCGCAAACAGCGAAGAGGCATCATCACGCAAGATCGGCGAACGAAACAAAAAAGCGCTCGATAGGCGCGTCTACTTTTTATTAGCGTGAAAGCCATCCGGGGGCGGACAAGTGGGGCCTGGACGCGGAGGTTGGCCGCTCCCTGTGCGCTTTTTCGCTATATCAAATAGAACGGCCCTTCCGGCAAGTACCGCGTTGGGGTGCAGCTCTTAGCGCGTCGCCGGGGGGGCGCCGATCCGTATTCAAGCACGATGTGTTCGAGAGGCATGAAACGAGAAGCTATCGCCCAAACGACGATTGCCGTTCTTGCGCTCGGGTGGGCGACCCTGCTGGGCGCAGGGTTTTCCAGCCCGGCCGCCGCGCAGTCGATCGCCTTCGGCCCCGAGCAACCCTATTCCGTAGGGGCGTCGGCGTCGGGCGTGAAGGCGGGCGACTTCGACAACGACGGGACCACCGACTTGCTCGTGGCTAGTGACGGGGCCAACAAGCTGGCTGTCTTTCCGGGCGACGGGAGTGGTGAATTTGGGACTGCTCTCGAAACGAGCCTGAGTGCGTCGCCCACCTCGCTCGACGTGGCCGACCTGAACAGCGATGGCAACCTGGACGCCGTCATCATCGCGCGGTCCGAACAGCAGCTCATCACGCGGCTTGGTCAGGGTGACGGCACGTTCGGGGCGCCGACCGTCCTCTCCGTGGCCAGCGGCGCCAAGGAGTTCACGACGCTGGACTTTGACGGGGATAGCAACGTCGATGTCGCGTACACCACGCG
>JAAAPH010000301.1 GCA_009908415.1 Bacteroidota bacterium | reverse complement strand
GGTGGATAGCTGTTCGGTGTTCTCGAGCACGAACTCCATGCCCCCGCGGAAGTCGATCCCCAGTTCGAGGCCGCGGAGGCCGAGCGACAGGATGGCCGCGGTGAGCAGGATGGCGGAGAAGATGTATCCCTTGGTCCGATTAGGAATGAAGACGTAATCGGCGGTTTCAAAAAGACGCATAATTTTGCTGGCTCAGGTTTGTGCTCTTTGCAGAGCGAATCTCAAAAATCGTTGACGGGCCCTCATCAGGCGCAGAACGTGGGGCATCGAGGAGGCGAAGAAACGAGAATACAGCGGTTGTTCGTCGTCTTCCCGTTTCTCCGACTCCCTGTCCTCCACGCTCCCGTTCCCACAGGCTCACCCGTAGTTGACGCTCATCTGGCGCTCGCTGACCGCGTAGTCGAAGATGATACGCGTGACGATGATGGCCGTGAAGAGCGACGACAGGATGCCTGCCATCAAGGTAACCGCAAAGCCCTGGATGGGCCCCACGCCGAACGAGTACAGGATCGCACCGACGAAGAACGTGGTGATGTTGGCATCAAGGATGGCACTGAGCGCCATCTCGTACCCGGCGTTGATGGACGCCTTGAGCGTCTTTCCGGTGTTTTGCTCCTCGCGTATTCGGTCAAAGATGAGCACGTTAGCATCCACCGCCATACCGATCGTGAGTACGATACCGGCGATGCCCGGCAGGGTCAGGGTAGCCTTGAAGCCGGCGAGAATGCCAAGAATCAAGATCACGTTGAGCGATAGCGCGATGTCGGCCACGATCCCGGCCGTGCGGTAGTAGAAGATCATGAAGAGCGCCACGAGGAGGAGCCCCACTGTCACCGAGACCAGCCCGGCCTGGATGGATGCCTCGCCGAGGCTCGGCCCCACGGTGCGCTCGCCCACGATGTCCACCGGGGCCGGCAAGGCGCCCGACTTCAGGATCGTCACGATGTCCTGCGCTTCGGCGCGCGACTCCAGCCCGGAAATCCGGGTCCGGCCGCCCGCAATGCGCTCTTCCACGGTGGCGTAGTTGTAGATCACGCCGTCCAGGGCAATGGAAATGAACTCGCCAACGTTGGCCCCCGTCACACGCGCCCAGATGCGCGCACCATCCGAGTTCATCGTGATATTCACCTCGGGCTGATTGGTCCGGCTGAACTGGACGGACGCGTCCGTGACGGCCTCGCCGCTGAGCTCCACTTCGTCGCTCACGCCGAGCAGTTCAAAGACCTCCTGTCCCCCTTCGGTGGTGCCGATGGGGTTGGCGCCGTACATGAGTTCGACCCCGGATGGCAGCAGCTCCTGCACCTCCGGATCGGCAAGCAATTCGTTCACCCGCGCCGTGTCCTGCGCGGCGACGTTGCCGAACACAACGCTCTGGCCACGAGGCATCGGCTGCATGACATCGAGCAGCGGATTGGTCGGCCCCGCCGACGCCTGGTCGTCGGTGAGCGCGGTGCCCGACTCGCCCATCGTGTCGGCCTCCACGAGGGCCGTGCCCTGTTGATCTTGCTGATCTTGCGTGGCCAGCTGGTCGGTAGGTTCCGCTTCAGACGGAGCGGCCCCTGCGTCCTGGCCCGTCGTGTCCGGCTCGTAATAGTCGACGATGCGCTGGGCGGCTTGAGACAGCTGCGTGGGATCGGACATGAGTCGGAACTCGAGCTGGGCCGTTCCCTCCAGCAACTCGCGGATCCGCTCCGGGTCGTCGATGCCCGGCAGCTCCACGACGATCCGGCGCTCGCCCTGGCGCTGAATGGAGGGCTCCGTCACGCCGTACCGGTCCACCCGGCTGCGGATGATCTCGATGGCGCGGACGATGGCCTCGTCGGCCTGCTGCGTCAGGTATTCGCGCACCTCGTCGTTCGTGGAGCGCCGCGTGATTTCGGCTTCTTCATTCCGGAAGTACCGTGACAGCCGTGCATCCGGGTAACGCTCTTCGAAGATGTCGAGGAACGCATTGACAACGGAGGTCTGGTTGGCCAAGGCACGCTCGCGGGCGTCTCGCAGCACTTCGTTGAACGTGTCATCGCGATCCTGCGCGAGCTCGCCAATTAGGGTGCCGACCTGCACCTCCATGGTGACGTGCATGCCGCCCAGCAGGTCGAGGCCCAGGTTCAGCGATTGTTGCTTGACCTCCTGGATGCGGGCATAATTCTCCTGGCGGTACTCTTCCAGGGCCTCGCCCTCCAGGTTGTTCATTTTCTGGTTGATGATGAGGTTCTGCACGGACGGGTACAGGTACCATCCGCACAGGACGACGAAAAAGACGGTGATGAAGATCTTGAATCCGTTGCCTTGCATAGTGCCTTCGTGGTTCTCGAAGTGGAGATGCCGCGGATACAGACGCGTCGCAGCACGGCGTCGCGCGACGCCGTGCCCGCGAGACGTACCTCATCCGAGGCCGGAAGAAAACGCGGGGAACTGGGAAGCGGCCGACGGGCGCTTCCGGAGGGCGGCGATGCCGCCTCGGCAGCTACGGCGCGCGGGGACGGGCCATCGACAGCGCCTGGACGAGGGCGCT
>JAAAPH010000428.1 GCA_009908415.1 Bacteroidota bacterium | reverse complement strand
AGCGCACGCCAAGCCCGCCGCCGAGATCGCCGTTGGTGTCTGGCACCAAGTTGATCCGAGGCGTGAACTGGACGTAGAACTCGAAGCGGTCCTCCAGCGGAATGTTTACGCCAATCCGCCCGCTGATGCCAAACACCACGTCATCCTCGCGGCCGCGATCCTCGAAGCCAATGAAGGCGCCCGGCCCAAAGAAGTACTCCAACCCGGACGTGTTTTCCAGCTCCAGCGGCCGTTCGTACAGACCGTGCACGTTCATGAAAAAGAAGTCATCGAGATCCCACGCGGCCAAAAAGTCGTAAGAGAGCGCATTGGGATTGTAAATCTTGAGCGAGACGCCGCTGGGATCGCCCACCTGGCCGCCCAGTCCCGCAGCCCCCGGCACCCGCTGGGCCTGCACCGGAGCGGCGGCAAGAAAGACAGCAGTGACGAACGCGAAGCAAGCAAGCAGTCGTTTCATAGGTCGCTAGAGTATGGTTGAGAAGGCGTGCGTGGAAATCCATCCGCTTGCATTCCGAATGACGATGCGGGCCGCCCGGTCCACGAAATACCGGCCGATCGGTGAAGAATCAGCAAGAACGTCCGCACGCCCTCGCGCTCCCGGCGGCGCTTGACCGGCCACGCCGGCGAAGCCATCATTCGCCGATCGTTACGTGCCCGGGCGGCGGAGGGGGAACTGCACAGATGAGGCCGCGTGCCAAACGAACCCTGTTCCGGCCTCTTTTTCAGCCCATGATGTGACCGCCGTATGGCCCACGATCTGACTTCCATCTCGACGCTCGGCGCCCTAAAAGATGCGGACTACACGCCGCTCACGGTCAAGGAGGAGCTGCGCAAGAACCTCACGACGAAGCTCCGCGCCGGAGAAACCATCTTTCCCGGCATCGTCGGCTACGACCGCACGGTGATTCCGCAGATCCAGAACGCGATCCTCGGTCAGCACGACATCATCCTGCTGGGGCTACGCGGGCAGGCCAAAAGCCGCCTCATCCGGATGCTGCCCACGCTGCTCGACGAGCATATCCCGATCATCGAGGGCAGCCCGCTCAATGAGAACCCGTTCGAGCCCATCACGAAGCACGGGCGCGAGATGGTGGACGAGCACGGCGACGACACGCCCATCGACTGGATTCACCGCTCCGAGCGCTACGGCGAGAAGCTCGCCACGCCCGACACGACGATCGCCGACCTGATCGGCGACATCGACCCGATCAAGGCGGCCAACCAACGCCTCACCTACGCCGACGAGGAGGTCATCCACTTCGGTATCATCCCGCGCACCAACCGCGGCATCTTTGCCATCAACGAGCTCCCGGACCTGCAGCCGCGCATCCAGGTGGGCCTGCTCAATATCATGGAGGAGCAGGACATCCAGGTTCGCGGGTTTAACATCCGCTTCCCGCTGGACGTGATGATGATCTTCTCGGCCAACCCGGAGGACTACACGAGCCGCGGCAACCTGATCACGCCGCTGAAGGACCGGATCGACAGCCAGATCATCACGCACTACCCGAAGACGATCGATGTGGGGCTGGAGATCACGAACCAGGAGGCGTGGCAGGACCGCGGCGGCCTCCCGGACGCTGCGAGCGTGGACGTACAGGTGCCGCACTGCTTCCGCGAGATCATCGAACAGATTGCCTTCGAGGCGCGCGAGAGCGAATACATCGACCAGAAGTCGGGCGTCTCCGTCCGCGTGACACGGGCCGCGCTCGAAGACCTCATCTCCGCCGCCGAGCGCCGCGCGCTGCTGAACGGCGAAGACGAAACCACGGTGCGCGTCAGCGACCTGATGCTCGTGGAACCGGCCATCACGGGCAAGGTGGAGCTCGTGTACGAGGGCGAGCAGGAAGGCGCCCAAAACGTGGCCTTCACGCTCATCGGACGGGCCGTGCGCACCCTCTTCACGAAGTACTTCCCCGATCCATCGGTGAAGGACAACCGCGCCGCCTACAAGGACGTGCTGAGCTGGTTCTCGGAGGGCAACGCCGTGGACCTCGAACAGGACCTCGCATTCGCCGACTACGTGAAGGAGCTCGACCGGGTGGACGGCCTGAAGCAGCTCGTCGAGGAGCACACCTCGCCCACCGCGCCCGCCGACAAGGCGTCGATGATGGAGTTCGTGCTGGAGGCGCTGCACCAAAATTCGCTCATCGGCAAGGAGTTCGACGACGGCGAGCAAACCTACAACGATATCATGGGCTCGATGCTCTCCTCATTCGGCGACGGCGATTTCGACGACGACGATTTCGACGATGATGACGACGACCTGCTGAGCCGGTATCGATAGTTTCGCATTGCGAGTTTCGAATGTTGACTGCAAGTTTCTCTCGCCCGTCAATTCGAAATTCGCTACTCGTCAATCGAAAATGAACATTCGCCCCGCCACGCCCGATGACGCGCCGACCCTGGCGCAACTCATCCTGGAGCTGGCCGAGTACGAGAAGCTGCTCGACGAAGCCCACCCGGACGCCGACGTGCTCCGCCGCCAACTCGCTGCCGACGCCCAGCCGCGCTGCGAGGCGCTC
>JAAAPH010000463.1 GCA_009908415.1 Bacteroidota bacterium | reverse complement strand
GGCAAGGGCAACGAAGCGAAAGAAGCGGTTCATGGCGTGGCTCACTGTGATGAAGGCGAGGGAGGACGCGATGCGGCCGGACCCCATCCATGCGCGGCTACAGGCGGAGCACGGTGAAGCCGTCGGCCGTGCGGCGGAAGCGGAGGCCGAGCACGTGGCAGATGTCGGTGAGTGCGGCTTCGGCGGACGTCGGTTGGGGGTTGAGGTACGTCAGCGGGGTGTCGGCGAGCGCCGGGTCGGCGAGCGTGATGGCGAGGGCATAGCGCCGCTCCAGCTCCCGGAGTGCCGAGGCCAGCGGTTGGTCGACGAACGCCAGGCCGCCGGAGCGCCAGGCCAGTGCGCGGTCGAGCGGGCGCTCCGCGGCCGAGACGGTCACCGTGGTGTCGGCGCCAACGACGGACGTTTCGCCGGGGCGGAGGATCACTGGAGCCGCGGTATCGGACCGGCTCGGGGTGACGTCGACGCGGCCCTCGGTGAGTGCCACGGTGGTGCGTGGAGCGGGGTCGTCGCGCCAGGCCCGCACGTTGAAGCGCGTACCCGTCACGACGACGCGGGCGTTGAAGGTCTCCACGATGAACGCACCGCCGCCATCGGCCACCGCGAAGAAGGCCTCCCCGTCGAGGGTCACCTCGCGTGGCCCCGGCCACCAAAACGGGGCGTGCCGGAGCGTCGAGCCGGCGCTCAGGTCGACCGTCGAGCCGTCGGGGAGCGAGACGGTAGTGCGCTCGCCGTACGGGACGGCGACGGTCTGCGTCCACAACCCGAGCACCGTGCTGAGGCCGACGAGTAGTGCGACCGCCAGCACGGCCCCCCCGATCCGCGCCCACCGCGCCGAGCGCACGGACGCCATGCGCGGCGTGCGATCTGGGCGGCGGCGTGTCGTCGGGCGGCTCGAAGCAGGCAACGCGTCCATCACGCGGTCCGCAAAGTCCGGCGCGAAAGGCGACGCGCCATGGTCGGCCACGAGGCCGCGGACGGACTGGTGCCTGTCCCACTCGGCCTGAGCGGCCGCGGACGTATCGAGCAGCTGCCGCAGCCGCTGGGCTTCTTCCGGCGCGAGGTTCTCGTCCAGCGCGCGAATGATCAAGTCACGGTCATCAGCAGGCATCGTCGTGTAGGTGTGAGGCGAGAAGGGACTTTAACTTCTTTTGCGCGCGATGGAGGCGTGACAGCACGGTACCGATGGGGACGTCGAGTAGGGTCGCCGTCTGGCGCGTCGAGTAGCCATTGATCACCCGGAGCACGATCACCGTGCGGTGCTTGTCGGAGAGCTCCTGCAGGGCGCGTTGGACCAGTTCCGTGCGATCGAAGGCCTCGACGTCACGCTGGCCGTCGATGACGGGCTCCGTCAACCCCTCCGATGCATCGCGGCTACGCAGGCGGTGGTTCTTCCGCTTGCGCCGGTCCAGGGCATTCAGCGACCGGTTCACGGCAATGCGCGTCAAGTACGGCGCCAGCCCGCCATCGCCCCGGTACTGATCGAGGGCCTCGTAGAACCGGATGAACACCTCCTGGCCCACGTCCTCCGCCTCCGGCCCCGGTCCCAGCATGCCGGTTACGGTGGCCGCCACCAGATCCTCGTAGCGTTCCACGAGGCGGCGGAAGGCATCGTGATCGCCCGCACGGGCCCGGTCCACGAGCGCCTGCTCGGCCGCCATCTCCGACGATGCGTCATGCGAAGGCACGGACTGGGACACGGAATCCAGGGAGGTTGATCGATCGATGCATAGGAAAGACAGCCCACGCCCACGATTTATTCCATGTCCTCCTTCGTCCGCTAGATCCCCGGCAATTCCCGGTCTGAGTGGCCACGGCGGCCTATCGCGCCAGACACGGGACAAGAGGGGTGGTTTCTTCTGTGAAGAATACAGAAAGGGGAAGAGGCGGAGCCGGCTCGTCTGATGCCATGGAATATGTGTGGGGGGCTGGCTGTCTTTCTTGCACAGTGGCAGCCCCGCCTACGCCTCCGAGCCCATCGCATCGACGCCCCGACCTCCCATGATCCTTCTTCGCCGTATCTCCGCGCACTCCCGCATCGGCGCGTGCAGCCTTTTGCTGCTGGTGCTGCTCGGACTGGGCCGCACGGACTGGGCGCGTGGGCAGTTCATTTCGCTCAAAACGGTCCCGGTAGCTACCGGCGATCAGTTTCATGTTTTCCCATCTGCCCATCGAGGGATGGGGGACCTGTCCATTGCCCTGGCCGACTCGCTGGGCGATCCGTTTGTGAATCCGGCCAAGGCCGCCCGGCTGCAGGGGACTCGGGCCTTCAGCACGCCGGTGTACTATACGGTCACCGGCAGCGATGGGGCGGGTCGCACGCTGCCGGTCGGGGCGCTCGTCCACGCCGGGGCGTGGTTCGGCGGCGTCAGCGTTGCGATGCAGGAGCTGGAGATGGCGGATGCGCGCCGGCCGGTGGTCATTCTGGACCAGAGCTTTCGCAATTCGTCGATCTGGCCGCCGCCCTCGCCGGATCCGCTGCTGCGCGACCGGTCGGCCAACAACCAGTACGCCACGGCGTTCGTGGGA
>JAAAPH010000405.1 GCA_009908415.1 Bacteroidota bacterium | reverse complement strand
GACGACGACCGCTGGAACGGCCTCAGCCCCTTTGGCGAGGAGGTCATCGCGGAGATGAACCGCCTCGGCATGATGGTCGACATCTCGCACGTCACGGACCCGACGGCCAACGCCGTGCTCGACATCACCGAGGCGCCCGTCATCGCCTCGCACTCCTCGTGCCGCCACTTCACCCCCGGCTGGGAGCGCAACATGAGCGACGAACTGATCCGCGCCGTGGGCGAGAACGGCGGCGTCGTGATGATCAACTTTGGGTCCTCCTTCCTGAAGAGCGAGTACCAGGATGACGACGACCCCATCCGCGACGAGATCGACGCCTACCTCGAAGAAAACAACATCGAAGAAGGCTCGGCGGAAGCGGTCCGCTACACCGAGCAGGTGCGCAAGGCCAATCCGATCGGTACGCTCGACGACGTCGCCGACCACATCGACCGGGCCGTGGAGCTCGCGGGCGTCGATCACGTCGGCCTCGGCTCGGACTACGACGGCGTGTTCGGCCTGCCCGAGGGCCTGCAGGACGCCTCGACGTACCCGAACCTGATCGCCGAACTGCTGGAGCGCGGTTACTCCGAAGAGGACATCCAGAAGATCCTCGGCGGCAACGCGCTCCGCGTATGGAACGAGGTGGAGCAAGTCGCCCAAACGCTTCAGCAAGACTGAAACAGAGACCAGGAAACGGAGCAACGAGGCGTCGTGGGGCATCTTGCATTTTTTCTTCGATGCCTCGCTGCCTCGCCGCTTTGCTTCACGGCCTCTCGCGCGCGCCCTGCTCCCCAAGCCGACGTGCTATGCTTGATGACCTCCTCGTGCTGGAGCTGGCGAGCGTGCTGGCCGGCCCGCGCGTGGGCCAGTTCTTTGCCGAACTGGGCGCGACGATCATCAAGGTGGAAACCCCCCGCACGCAAGGCGACGTGACGCGGCACTGGCGTCTCGCGTCCGAGCCGGAGACCGACGACCGCTCCAGCTACTTTGCGTGCTGCAACAGCGGCAAGCAGTCGGTGGCGCTCGACTTAACCACGGATGGCGGGCGCGACCTGCTGCACCAACTGGCCGCGCAGAGCGACCTCGTCATCGCCAGCTACCGCCCCGGCTCGGCCGAAGCGCTCGGCGCCGATGCCGACACGCTCCGCGCGCTGAACCCGACGCTGCTGTACGGCCACATCACCGGGTACGGGCCCGACGCCCCGCGCGCGGGGTACGACGCCGTCATCCAGGCAGAGAGCGGCTTCATGCACATGAACGGTACGCCGGACGGGCCGCCCGTCAAGATGCCGGTGGCGGTCATGGATCTGCTGGCGGCCCACCAGCTCAAGGAGGCACTGCTGCTCGGCCTGCTGCGTCGCGAACGGACGGGCGACGGCGGCTATGTTGCCGTGTCGCTGCTGCAGGCGGCGGTGAGTGCACTGGCCAATCAGGCGACGAACTGGCTCGTCGGCGGCCACGTCCCGCAGCGGATGGGCTCGGCGCACCCCAACATCGCGCCGTACGGCACCGTGTACCGCACGACCGGCGACGAAGCCATCCTGCTCGCCGTGGGCACGGACCGGCAGTTTGCGCGGCTGTGCGCCGTGCTCGGTCTCGATGCCCTGCCCGACGATGCGCGCTTCGCCACGAACGCCGCCCGCGTCCGCCACCGCGCAGCGCTCGATGCGCACCTCGCGCCGGCTATCGCCGCGTGGGCACAAGGCGATTTGCTCGACACGCTCGCATCACAAGGGGTGCCAGCGGGTGCCATCAACGACATGCGGCAGGTGTTCGAGCAGCCGTCCGCCCAGGCCATGACGCTCCCGTTCGTCGGCGCGCCGACGGGCCTGCGGACCACGGCGTTTGAGACGGACGCAGCGGATGGTCTGCTTCCCCCACCGCACTACGCCGCGCACACCGAGGCCGTGCTGCAAGAACGGTTGGGACTATCGGGCGAGCAGATTCGGCAGCTCGCGCACGACGGCGTCGTTCAGATCAGGGATGACTGAATCGCCCGTTCGTTCGTTTTCCGCGGACACGTCTACCCAGTCACCCCCGACTTGATCGAGGGTCCGGTGTGCTAACATTGCTGGATTCCCGTTTTACTGCGTGAGTCGCCTACGGCTCGTCACACGGGAATGACTTGTGCAAGGAATGGTAGAGAAGCGAACGCTTGACTGCGTCCCTCCCCTACCCATCGAGATCACGTCAAGTTTCTTGTGTAAAGATGGCCGCCGGTTAGGCCGGGTGAAGCGTGTAGCTTGATGGTTCGGACTGGAGGTCAGCGGGCTTGTTTTCAGCCTGTTCGCTCTGCCACTGGTAGAACGCGTCCATAGTGAGATAGCGCCGCCCTGTGGACCATTCCTCGTGTTTCTCGGCGAGCAGAGCGCCGATGAGGCGCCAGGCCGACCCCTTGCCCGGAAAGATCCGAATGACTTTCTCGCGGCGTCTGATTTCCTGAATAAGCCGCTCCAGCATATTGGTCGTGCGAAGCCTACGGCGATATTTGTTAGGGAGAGCGAGCACAGCTGTCGCGTCAAAGAGGCCGTCCTCAAGAATAGCGAGAGCTG
>JAAAPH010000370.1 GCA_009908415.1 Bacteroidota bacterium | reverse complement strand
CGGCGTCCGGCCCGCAAGCACGCCATGACGTGTGCGGCTTCGAACTGGTAGCCGTTGCCCTCGTACGGGCGAGCGATCGTCTTCGTCGACTTGTCGGCACGAGTCAGCGTCAGGCGTTGGCCCTTCCACCAGGGGCGATGGATCTGGATCTGCCCCGCCGGGCCGCCCAGGGTGGCCAGGCGAGCCCCGTCGGTGCGCATCGAAGCCGAGAGGATAGCCTGCTGCCCGTCCTCGTACTGAAAGACGATTGCATCCTGCTCGTCGACGCCCGTGCGGCCCATGACGGCTGTCGTCGTGATGGCATCGGGGGCGCCGAAGAACCGGTACGCGAGCATGACCGGATAGACGCCGAGATCAAGTAAGGCACCGCCGCCGAGTGCCGGGTCGTACACGCGGTGATCCGCATCAAACGGAAAGTGCGCGCAGATATCGGCCTGCAACCACTGCGGCGAACCGATGGCGCCGTCATCCACAAGCCGCTCCACGTCGCCCATAATGGGCAGCCAACGCGTCCACATGGCTTCCATCAGAAACAGCGCCCGCGCCCGAGCGGTCTCGACCATCTGGGCGGCCTCCTGGGCGTTCAGCGCAAAGGGTTTCTCGCAGAGGACGGCGCGCCCGGCCCGCAGGCAGCGCAGCGCGTTCTCGGCATGGGCAGTGTGCGGGGTGGCAATGTACACGACGTCGACCGCCTCGTCAGCGGCCAGGGCGTCGTAGGACGCGTGGCGTCGCGGCACATCGAAGGCATCGCCGAAGGCATCGGCAGAGTGCTGGGCGCGGGAGCCGACCGCCGTGAGCTGAGCGTCAGGGAGCAGGGCGAGGTCTTCAGCAAAGAGATGCGCAATCTTGCCGGTCCCAATGATTCCCCAGCGAATGGTATCCATCACATAGCAGATTGGATGAGCGAACACACGAAAGCAACAGGTGGCAGCCCACCGGGACGACCGGTACGGCGCGCACGATGCACGGCTGTAGGATAGCAAAGACCAGCTCGTTCATCCACCGCCCGGCCGCGAGATCGAGGCAATTGCATCAATCGATCATATGGGCGGCATCGCCGGGATGCGAGTGACCGTCCGAGGGGCGCCCCCAGCCGGTCCTGGACGGGTGGGAACCGCCTGCGACGGTATCCGGCGGGATCGAGGATCCCGTCTCTATCGATGGATTCTGGCTCCTGGACTTAGCTTCACCCCGTCAGCACCACCCGCCTGCCCCTCCGGACCTACGCCTGCGGCTCGTGTGGGGACCGGGGACAGGATTGGACGGAGGCGAACAGCCCCCCTTTGCTGCGATCGCTCTGGCCCCGAGGTGCAGACGCCGCGTCGTGCCACCCGGCATTGTACTTGCGCTGTTACGAAATTCCTGGAGATGCATTTTTTGCGAACGCAATTCTTTTATCTACGTTAAGGGGGGTTGAACCATCGTCTTAATCACCACGAACGTCCCGACAGCAGGCAGGATGGCACGGGCCCCGCGCGTACACGACGGCTTGAAGCAGCTCGAGGAGCTGATCACCGAGAAGATGCCGATCACGCAGCATCTCCAATTCTCTCTATCGACCGGTGAGGGCGAAGCGATTGTCGCCTCGGCCCCCCTCCAGGCAAACCTGAACCACATGGGCAGCGCCTTCGGCGGCAGCATCAGCATGCTCACGACGCTCACGGGCTGGGCGATGGTGCACACGCTCCTCGATGAGATGTGCCACAAGGCGCAGATCCTGATTCAGGAGAGCGACATCGAGTATCTGCAGCCCATCCGGGACGACCTGCGCGTCGTGTGTGAGCGGCCGGAGGAGTCTGCCGTAGAGCGGTTTCACCAGATGCTCGACCGCTGGGGCCGTGCGCGCCTGGAGCTGAAGTGCAAGATTCACGAGGCCGGCGACCGTGCGGTCACGTTCATCGGCCAATACGTCGCCCTCGCGGAGGATCGACAGCTGGAAAACGGTGAGTCGGGAAAACGGAGCGTGGAGAACATGGAGACCTGAGACCCTCCCCACTCATCCCCTCCTTCGTTCTCTCTGCCGCTCTAGCGCGACGCGGTCCCACCCAGCAAGGTCGGCGACGGCTTCGTACGTCGACTGCAGGAACGCCCGGAGCGCGGCGTCCGGGTCGTCGGCCAAGCGCACGGCCTCGTACGGCAGAACGAACTCGCCAAGCTCGTCGAGATAGTAGGCCGCCTCGGGTTGGATGGGATGCGCGGCCAAGCCGTCCGGCTCGGGGTAAGCGTAGGCATAGAAGGCCGCTTCGCCGAACCCTGTGCCCGGCCACAAGCCCGCGCTGTGCACTTCGTGCGAGTAGGCCTCCTGCATCACGTGGTCTCCCACGTTCGGGTAGCCGCCCGGATGCGGCGGCGCCTCGCGCCCGGAGAAGCGCGTCACGGCCAGGTCGAACGCGCCCCAGAAGAAGTGCACGGGGCTCGACTTCCCGATGAAGTCCGCCCGAAAGGCTGTCATCACGCGGTCGGCGTGCAAGAGGGCGCGCCAGAAGCGCTGGGTCACATCCGGATCGTAGCTCGCGTGGGTGGTATCCTCCGCGAACGGAATGGCTGTCTCCACCTCAACCGGCACGGGCCAGATGTCGACGGCCAGGTCCATCGCCCCCAGCAGATCCCTCGTCTTCCGGTAGAAGTCGGCCACGGGCATCGGTTTGAGCGCGAACGAGCGGCTGCGGCCCGCCGAGTCGCCCACGCGGAGCCGGTGGTCGACGAAGTCGAAGTCGATGTGGACGTGCCGGCCGTCGGCGTACGACATGGACGCAGTCGACAGCCCGCGGCAGGTGACGTAGAGCGTCACGTTCCACCAGTGATTGATGAGCGGCGTTTGGGCCAGCCGAATCTTGCCGACGACCTGCGTCCACATGTGAAGCGTGTCGAGTGCATCCTGCCAGTCGCCAGGCGCTGGGAGGGTCGGCCAGTCGGAGGTAGAGGGAGTTGTCGCACGTGCGTCGTCCATGGTCAGAACCTCCAGGAAGGATAGCAAAAATGGTCCGTTCCGAGCGGTCCATCGACACCGAGCAGCACCGACCCGAATGTTCCTCAAGTAGCGGACGGCTACCCCTCGGTCAGCAATCCGCGCGCGAAGTCGATTTCGTCGGTGTTCACGGTGTGCCCCATTCCCTCATAGATCCGCTTGGTCACGTCGGCGCCCAGTTCTTCGAAGACGGCAGCCGACTGCTCCACGCGCCGGAGGGGAATGTGCGGGTCGACGTCGCTGCACCCGAGAAAGACGGGCGTGCCCGCTAGGCCTCCATCGTACTCGAACCGTTTGTCGTTCGGCGGCGCGTGGCCGGGCCGCTCGCCGGTCCCAATGAGCCCGCCGGAGAGCGCCACGACGCCGCCGTAGCGCCGCGGATGGCGGGCGGCAAACTCGGACACGAGGCAGGCGCCCTGCGAGAAACCGAGCAGCACGGTACGCTCGGGCGAGATGCCGGCGTCCGTGGTGCGCGCCAGCACATCGCCCACCGCCTGCAGACCCGACGAGAGGCCGGGTTCGTTCTGCGCGAGCGGCGCCAAAAAGCTCTGCGGATACCACGTGTGACCGGCCGCCTGCGGGGCGAGATAGGCCACGCCGGGCCGGTCAATCTCCCGAGCGAGGCCGAGGATGCTGCGCGCTGAGGCGCCCCGGCCGTGGACCAAGATGGCGGCGGCCTCCGCTTCATCGAGCGATACGCCGGCCTCAGCGACAGGCTGACCCTGGTGGGGCCCCTCGCCCGAAGACGGCACGGGAGCAGATGGTGCACTCATGGAGACATTGGCATTGGCCAGAGGACGCAAACCGATTCTTTCAGGGGCGAAGATAATCGCTGCGCATGCGAAAGGCCAGCATCGCCCAATGCGCCGGAATACGCACCGTCCACCATGGGGCACCGACGTACGACGCAGTCCTATTCGGTAAGCATCTCCTCGTACATGCAGTAGCTGGCTTCCGTCATGCCGAGGGCGAGGTAGGCCTGCCGCGCAGCCACGTTGCTGCGCTCGACGTAGAGCCGCAGGCCGCACACGCCGCCCTCCGTCCGGGCCTGCTGCTTGACGTGGTCGTAGAGCGCCGAGTAGACGCCCTGCTGTCGGGCGGACGGCTTCACGTACACGCTCTGCAGCCACCAGAAGGTCGCATTGCGCCAGTCGCTCCACTCGGTGGTCACCATGAGGGCGCCGACGACGTCGCTTTCGTGCTCGGCGACGAGGTAGAATCCGCGCGACGGGTCGTTGAGCAGCGCGTGCACCCCAGCTCGCACAGTGGCCGGGTCGAGCGTCTTGTCTTCTGTTTCGCGCGCCATTGCTTCGTTGAAGGTAGCGAGCGTTTCGAGGTCGTCCTCAGTGGCGATGCGGATGGTCAAGATGTCGGTTTCCATAGGTCTCAGCGGGCTAAAGCGTTCAGAGGTCAGGTCAAGGCAGGTGTCGCATCAGGCCCCCGTGCGGCTCAGCGCATGGGCTTGTCGCGTGGGCTCGGGGATTTTATACCGCGGGCTGCACTCCAGTGTAAGCTGGAGCGCCTCATCGAGAGTCATCCGATGGCCGATGCTGACGTAGACCGGGTTCACGTTGGTGCGCGTCCGCAACAGGGCGCCTACCGTCTCCCCGTCGTCGACGAGCGGGACATGGGCGCCTTTTTCGGCATTGAGCTCGCCTGCGGGCTCGCCGGTGAGGCGCGACTTGGCCACGCCGAGCGTGGGCCAATCGAGCAAGACGCCGAGATGGCACGCCAGCCCGAACCGCCGCGGATGCGCGAGGCCCTGGCTGTCGGTCATCAGCACATCAGGCTGGGTGGAAAGCCGCTCCAGCGCGGGAAGGATGGCGGGCATCTCGCGAAAGCTGAGGAGTCCGGGCACATACGGAAAGGGCACGGCGCAGCGGTAGATGGCCTCGTCGACGACGTCCAGGTCGGGCAGCCGGAGCACGGCAATGGCGGCCTGCGCCGTATCATCGCGGATGCTCACGTCGATGCCGGCCACCGTTTCGACCGGCCCCGCGAGCGGCGCCGCTTCGACCGCCCCGGCCAGCCGCTCCTGGATGCGGATGGCCTCCTTCGGCGAGACGTCCCACAGGTGGGCATGGTGCGGTGTGATTTGCATGTGGGGCGCGAGTGTTGAATGGGACGAGGGCGTCATGATAACCAATCTGGCCGCCGTCTACCAAGGCCGCGCAGTTCCGCTTCCCAATTTTTACGGGCCAAGATCGCCCAGTGCCGGATGGACGATTACATCAGACTGCGCCAGACCTCCTTACGGGCGAGTTGCGGCTCTATCCGACTGTGAATATGATGTTAACTCAAGAATGACAGGCTTCGTCTGTGCCACGTCGTGCGAGGCGTCCGTTCTCGCTTGGCACGCCCTGTGATGAGCCTGTGATGAGGTGCCGATGCCTTGGCGCCTCCTGATTAGCCGCCGCCAAACAGCGCCACGAAGGCTATGACTGCTACTCCCTTTGAACTCATCTGGAAGCCGTTTGCCCCGCTCCTGGACGCCGTCGCATCCCTTCAGGGGGTGATAGACACCTGCGCGCTCTACCTGCCGTGGTGCGCTATGACTGCTGTGGCACTCGCCACCGTGACCCTGGCTGGCATCGTCCTGACGCAGCGGTCCTCGCGCGAGGCTTCGTCCGAGCCGGTGTCTGTGCAGGAAACCGTGCCGGCCTAAACGGCCTCGTATTCCCTGCTGGGTCCCGCCGCCTTTCCGCTTCGCCCTCCTATCCTTCCGGCGCGTTTTCGGGCCCGCATCTCACCGATGCCGCGATCGAGGCCATTCAAGCGCACCTGAGCGCGCGGGGGAGATGACCCCCTGCCGACACGTCGTAGCGCTTCTCGTTTCACCGACGTTCTCATCCATTCGCTCTTCTTCTCATGGGTCACCGTGCTCTTTCCCTGCTTCTCAGCATCGTGCTCCTGCTCTGCACCACCTCCTGTACTGAAAGCCAGCAGGCTGCCGACCGGCCGCAGGACGTTATCGTTTACACCACGCTCCGCCCGGAGAACCACGACATCTACCTCGTCGACGGACCGGACGCGGAGCCGCGGCGCATGACCGACCACCTCGCGCTCGACTACAACGCCACCTTCTCCCCCGATGGGCGCTGGCTCGTCTTTACGTCGGAGCGGAAGGGAAATGCCGACCTCTACGCCCTGGATCTGGAGGAGCGGAGAGAGCCGGTGCGCCTGACGCGGAACCCCGCCATGGACGACGCGGCGGACATCTCGCCGGACGGCACCCGGATCGTCTTCGTCAGCACCCGAGAGGGCCAGGCCGACGTGTTCGTCATGCCGTTCGCGCCGGGGGATGTGACGGCGGACGCCCGCGCCGAGAACCTCACGAACCGAGCGGGAGGCGACTTCAATCCCGCGTTCTCACCGGACGGCGCCTTGATCGCATGGACGCAGCAGGAAGCCCGCCCCCCGGACGAGCCCGCCCTCTCGCCCCAGAATGCTCGGCGAGCCCTGGCGACTAGGGTCTTTGTGATGACCTCGGACGGGACGGACCCGCGACCCATCGGGACCGGCAGCCTGTTCGCTGAGGGCGCGACAACACAGATGGTGGCGGGTTCCCCGGCGTGGTCGCCGGACGGGACGTCCGTCTACGTTCACGGTTTCGCCGTCGGCCCGCAGGGACTGCTGGCGCAGCTGCAGCGTCGGAGCACTCGGACTGGAATCTGGCAGGTTAGCCTCTCGGGCGGGCCGCCGGAGCGCATTGTCGGGTCGGAGTCCGCGTTTGCTCTCTCCCCGTCCGTGGGTCCCGCAGGCCGGATTGCGTACACCACCGGACCGGCCCCGCCACCGGGGCCCGCGCCCCTCCTGTGGCACCGGTCGGGCGAGGTGCACAGCGTGGATCCGGACGGCGGCGAGGCCCGCGTCGAGGTGGATTCGACCGCCGTGGCACTCTGCCTCGCACCGGCACTCGGCCCCGAAGGCCAGCTGGCCTGTCATGGCCCCGGACCGACCTCGGACATGCCGCGAATGGCGAACGGGCGGCCCCTCCCGCGCCCCGGCACAGATCACGTCGTCCGATTCAAGGACCGACCGGTCCGCATCCTCGGCATACGGGGCATCTTTCCCGACTTTCTCCCCGACGGCGGGATCGTGTACGGCGAAGGACTCAACGAGGCGACGGACCTGGCGCGCTTCGCCCCGGACGGACTCCCGCCCCTCGTGAGCGCGGAACTGGACGGGTCGAAGCGTCGGGAGGTCTTTCACCGGGAAAACAAACGTCCCTGGGCCCCGGCCACGTGTGGCCACTGGATCGCGTTTACCGAGGGGACGCCGTTTGCCCCCGGGACCGAGGACGTCGACATCTGGAAGGTCCGGACGGACGGCACCGGCGCGGTCAATCTGACAGCGGAATCCGACGCCAACGACGCGCTCCCGGCGTGGTCGCCAGACTGTGAACGCATCTTTTTTCGGAGCTTTCGCGACGGCAACGCGAACCTCTACGCCATGGATGATGATGGAGGACATGTGCTTCGCATCACCGACCGGCCGGGCATCGAGACGACCCCCGACGTCTCCCCCGACGGCGAGCGGCTTGCCCTGGTGACCGACCGGGACGGTGCCGGGTGGAAGATCTGGATCCAGCAGATCGACGGGAGCCAGGGCCGGTTTCTCGAACCGAATCGACGCGGACTCGCGGGCATCGACATGCACCCCCGGTTCTCGCCGGACGGCACGTGGGTCGTGTTCGTCTCGGACCGGGGCGGGTGGCCCGACGAGCCGCTCCTTAGCGACGACCCCCAGCCGTACGGCGACCTCTGGGCTGTGCCGGTGGAGGGCGGCGACGGTGTGCGGCTCACCGACGATAAGTGGGAAGACGGATTGGCGCAGTGGGGCACGCGCTGATGATTGGACCATCCATGTCTACCGTTTCGCTCATAAAAACCACGAACGCCCATGCGGAACCAACTGGTGGCATCCGGCTCCTGGTTATTCCTGTTCCTCCTCGTAGCGCCCACAGCTGTCGCACAATCCTCTGAGCCGTACCGCCTGGGCGACTGTCAAGCGCTCATAACCTTGACCACCGACACCCGCGCCATCCACACGGCCGAGCGCGTGCTGGCGAGCGACCGCACCGAGGCGTACTGCCGCGTCACGGGCCAGATCCTGCCCGAGGTGGGCTTCGAGGTGCGCCTGCCCGACGACTGGAACGGACAGTTCCTCATGCTCGGCAATGGGGGCTTCGGCGGGGCGATTCAGGCGGTCATTCAAGGCGGCTTTGTCCCGCACCTTCGCGCGGGCTTTGCCGTCGCCGCCACCGATACCGGCCACGACGCCGACCGCCAGCCGCTCGCGAGTTTCGGTGTGGACCGGCAGAAGATCATCGACTTCGCATACCGAGCCGTGCACGTCACCACGGTCGCAGCTAAAGATCTGATCGCCGACTACTACGGCTCGGGCCCCAAACTCTCTTACTTCAGCGGCGGCTCCACCGGCGGGCGGCAGGGGCTGATGGCAGCTCAGCGATTTCCGGCCGACTACGACGGCATTCTCGTGGCGTTCCCCGTGCTCGACCAGACGAGCCACCACCTTGCCTCCATCCACACCATGCAGGCGATGGAAAAGGCGCCCATCCACATGAACCAGCTCCCGACGTTGGCCGAGCACGTGTACGCCCGATGCGACGGGGTCGACGGCGTCGAGGACGGGCTCATTGCCGAGCCGCTGCGCTGCCCCTTCGACCCGGCCGCCGACCTGCCCCGCTGCAATGATGGCATCGCGCGTCCGAGTTGCTTCACCGACGGCCAGATCGGCACGCTGCAGGTCGTCTACGGCGACGTGAAAAGCCAGGGCGAAACAATCATGCCCGGTCTGCCGGTCGGCGCCTCGGCGCAGGGGCGCGTCGTCGGTCCGTTTCCTCCGTACGTCGGCAGCGGGTGGAACCCTTACCTCGTGAACCAAAATGAGCGGCCCTTCCGGCTTCAAGGATCAGCCAGTTTCCTCCAGTACATGGCGTTCGACACGCCCCGCCCCGAATACGACTGGCGCGACTTTGACGTCGACACCGACCCCGGTCGCATCCGGTGGATTCGCACCGTGCTGGACGCGACGGATCCTGACCTTTCCGCCTTTCGAGCCGAGGGGGGCAAGCTGCTGATGTATCACGGCTGGGCGGACTCGGGGCCCAACCCGCGGATGAGCATCCGCTATTACGAGACCGTTCGAGACACGATGGATGCGCCGGTCACGGACTTCTTCCGCCTGTTCATGATTCCGGGCATGTTTCATGGCGGCGGCATCGGGAACCCCAGCGTCGACGCGTTCGCCGCGCTTCGCGCCTGGGTCGAGACCGACACGGCGCCCGACCGGCTCACGATTTCCTACCACGAGGACGGCGAGGTCGTGCGGACGCGCCCAGCTTGCCCCTACCCGCAAGTGGCTCGTTCCATGGGAACCGGTAGCACGGAGGAGGCGGAGAATTTCGAGTGTGTTACGCCGGAATAAGCCGCTCTTTCCTCGATCTCGATTCCCCAGACACCTATGGCCCTCGCCGTTGTGAATTACCCGGCCCTCTCTGACGACGACTTCGCGTGGGTTCAATCCATCCGGCGCGAGCACGACGGGCTCTACACCGGCCCCTTGGCCGACGCACTGCGGCTGGATCTTCCGTTCCTCCCGCACGTCGGGATTGCCAATGCGCCGATCCCGGAGGCCTGCAAGGCCATAGTGGATGATCTGAATGCCGCGGAATTCGAGATCCAGGGGCGGGTGGCGTCGCTGGAGGTCATCGGATTTGACGGCGAGACAGTGTGGCCAATCGACCAGATTCGTCTTCCAACGCACCAACGCACTTGAAGGCGCTCCAGGAAAGCCAACTTTATGGCCGCGCATCGCGCGGCAACCGAGTACCACCCGCCGGTGAGTATCGGCACCAGATAACGCCATTTACCTCCGAGAGCCGATCGTAAATTGAGAATAGTAGCCATGCCTGACGACATCACCATCCGCAAGGCCACCCCGGACGACGCCAACGCCATCAGCGCGCTCATCACTGAGCTTGCCCCCTTCTTCCTGGCCGATTCGGACGACCCGGAGGCGGCGACTCCCTTCTTCAAGCAAGTCACGCCCGCAGCCATCCGCGGCTACCTCACCAGCGGCCGCTATCGCTACTACGTGGCCACGGATGGCGATGGATTGGCGGGCGTCGTGGGCATTCGCGACCATGCGCACCTCTACCATCTCGTGGTGGCCGAGCACGTGCAGCGACAAGGCCTCGCGCGGCGGCTCTGGTCCACCGCCAAGCGCGCGGCGGAGGCGGCCGGCAATCCGGGCCGGTTCACCGTGAACGCGTCCCGATACGCCGTGCCTGTGTACGAGCGGTTTGGCTTCGTCGTAACGGATTCTGTTCAGCACAAAGACGGACTTGCATTCGTGCCAATGGCGCTTGGGCCATAGATGGCGTCGCGTGTCCACGAACGGAGCGTTCGCACAACACGTCGGCCCTCCCTAGCTTTGCCATTGGGCGAACGCAACGCACTGTTGACCTTATACTGATCATGGCAGCTCGCTGCGCACGTGGAAGGCCGCTTCATGTCCATGCTGCGGCTCAGAAGCGTCCGTGTACGGGCGCAAGGCACCGCGGGTATGCCCTTCGGCCTCCTTGCGCGCCCTGCTTACCGGGCCAGATCGGGTTCGACAGACCGAAGCCGCCATCTGCACACAGCGCCTTCATCATTGGTTTTATTTTTCCCACACGCTCATGCTTTACCGTGTTACCGGCTGCGCGTTGGTGTTGGCTCTGCTCCTAACGGGCTGCGACCCCGCCCCCCAAGCGCCCGACGCCGAGGAGACGCCGCCCTCCTCCGAAACTCCGTCGCCGCCTGCAGCGTGGTCGCTCGTCTGGGCCGATGAGTTCAACGACGCCGGCCTGCCCGATTCCGCGAAGTGGACCTACGACGTGGGCGGCCACGGCTGGGGCAACAACGAGCTTCAGTACTACACCGAGCGCCGCCCGGAAAACGCGCGCGTTGAGGACGGCCATCTCGTGATCACCGCCCGCCAAGAAGACTGGGACGACAACGACTACACCTCCGCGCGGCTCGTCTCTAAGCAGGATTGGACGTACGGTCGTTTCGAGGTGCGCGCCCAGTTGCCCTCGGGCCGCGGCACCTGGCCGGCGATCTGGATGCTGCCTACGAACGATACCTACGGCGACGACTACTGGCCCGACAACGGCGAGATCGACATCATGGAGCACGTCGGCTACGACCCCGACATCGTCCATGCCACCGTGCACACGGAAGCGTTCAACCACATGGTGGGCACGCAGAAGGGCAATGCCACCCGGGTGGACAGTGCCCGCACGGCCTTCAACGTCTATGCCGTGGAGTGGACGCCGGGGCTCATCCGGGCGTACGTCAACGATCGCCAGTACTTCGTTTTTGGGAACGACCACAGTGGCGACTGGACGAAATGGCCCTTCGACCATCCCTTTCATCTGCTGCTCAACATCGCCGTCGGCGGCGCCTGGGGCGGGGCCCACGGCGTAGACCCCGCCATCTGGCCGCAAGAGCTACGTATCGACTACGTGCGCGTCTACAAGCGCGAGGAGCCATAAGCTGCCCGCGCATTCAACTTTCGGTGAACTAGAAACTTTTCGGCGGGATCGCGTTCCATGAGAGTCCCGCCCGGGTTTGGCTTTCTCCGGTCGCGCGTTGTACCTTGGCGAGTCCGAAACGCGGGTCCATAGCTCAGTTGGTTAGAGCGCTACGTTGACATCGTAGAGGTCAGTGGTTCGAATCCACTTGGACCCACTATTCTTTCCCCATCATTGGTGCTGTAGTTATGTGCTTGATGCGCTGCTCATGGACGCGAACGCCGAATGCGGCGGGCGCGCGTGGTGGATAAACATCGACACCGATCTGCGGGGCGCAGTGTGCGCGTCGCCCATGACATGACCCCGAAGCGCTCCGTCCCTCCGATGGAGCGCTTTTCGTTTTTTGATTGCCAACCGACTGTGCAATGGCTGACGTCCAAACCGACCAAGACACCATCACCATCACCCTGCCCGACGGCTCCGAGCGCACCTACGCCGCCGGCACGACGGGCCGCGAAATCGCCGAAAGCATCGGCGCCGGGCTGGCCCGCGACGCGCTCGCCATCAAGGTGAACGGCGCCGTGCAGGACCTCAGCCGCCCCATCGACACCGACGCCACCATTGCCATCCTGACGTGGCGCGATGCCGAGGGCAAGGAAACCTTCTGGCACTCGTCGGCCCACCTCATGGCCGAGGCGCTGCAGGCCCTCTACCCGGGCGTTAAGTTTACCATCGGCCCGCCGATCGATCAGGGCTTCTACTACGACATCGACCCGAGCGGCCACCAGATCTCGTCGGACGATTTCGAGCAGATCGAGGCCAAGATGCAGGAGCTCGCTCAGCGCGACGTGGCCTACGAGCGCCGCGCCGTCTCGAAGGACGAAGCCATCGACTACTACGAGGACGCCGGCAATGAGTACAAGCTGGAACTGATCGAGGCGCTGGACGACGGCGACATCACCTTCTACGAGCAGGGCGACTTCACCGACCTGTGCCGCGGGCCGCACATTCCGTCGACGGGCCGCATCAAGTACCCGAAGCTGCTCTCGGTGGCCGGCGCATACTGGCGGGGCGACGAGCAGAATCCGCAGCTCACGCGCATCTACGGCATCACCTTCCCGAAGCAGAAGCTGCTGGAGGACTTCCTGGAGAAACGCCGCCTGGCGAAGGAGCGTGATCACCGCAAGCTCGGCAAAGAGCTCGGCCTCTTCACCTTCAACAGCGAGAAGGTGGGTCCGGGCCTGCCGCTGTGGCTGCCGAAGGGCGCGACGCTCCGCGAGACGCTGCAGAACTTCCTGAAGGACGAGCAGCTGCGCCGCGGCTACGAGCCGGTGATCACGCCGCACATCGGGCGGCTGGAGCTGTACCGGACGAGCGGGCACTACCCGTACTACAAGGAGAGCCAGTTCCCGCCGATCCGCATGGGCGACGAGGACGCCGACTACCTCCTCAAGCCGATGAACTGCCCGCACCATACGCAGATCTACGACAACGACTTGCACTCGTACCGCGACCTGCCCGTGCGGCTGGCCGAGTTCGGGCAGGTGTACCGCTACGAGAAGTCGGGCGAGTTGGGCGGGCTGACCCGCGTGCGCGGCTTCACCGTCGATGACGCCCACATCTTCTGCCGGCCCGACCAGGTCAAGGCCGAGGTCAAAGACGCCATCGACCTCGCGCTGAAGGTGCTCCGCGCGCTCGACTTCAAAGAATTCCGCGCGCAGGTCTCGCTCCGCGACCCGAACGACACCGAGAAGTACGTGGGCTCGGACGAGCGCTGGGATCAGGCCGAGCAGGCCATCCGCGAGGCGGCCGACGAGATGGGCCTCGACGCCATCGAGGTGGAGGGCGAGGCCGCCTTCTACGGGCCGAAGCTCGACTTCATGGTGAAGGACGTGCTCGACCGCGAGTGGCAGCTCGGCACCGTGCAGATCGACTACAACCTGCCCGAGCGCTTCGACCTGACCTACATCGATGAGCACGACGACCGCCAGCGGCCGGTGATGATCCACCGCGCCCCGTTTGGCTCGCTGGAGCGCTTCATTGGCGTCCTGATCGAGCACACGGGCGGCGACTTCCCGACGTGGCTCGCGCCCGTGCAAGCGAAGATCCTCCCGATCGGCGACGACTTCAACGACTACGCCCGGGAGGTCGCCAACCGGCTCCGCGCGGCCGACATCCGCGTGAAGGTCGACGACAGCGACGAGACGGTCGGCTACAAGATTCGCCAGGCCGAGACGGCGAAGGTGCCGTACATGCTCGTCGTCGGCGGCCGTGAGGAAGAAGCGGGCACGGTGGCCGTTCGCCAGCACGGCGAAGGCCAGCAGGACGTCGTCCCCGTCGAGACCTTCATCGACCGGCTTCAGGCCGAGGTCGATGCCGCCCTCAGCTAAGCCGCACCGGGCCGAGCGCTTGAGCGGCGCGGTCCGTTTGTAACGTTCATCCCAACGCCAAATCCGAAGAAGATCATGCAGGCCCCTCGGGGAAACCTGTCCCCGTATCCCTGCGTGTGATTTTATACCATTGCTTCGCACAAACTCCACAACCAAACGCTTACACGACTATCGCTAACAAAGCCGAAAAAGTCCGCGTCAACCGAGAGATCAGAGCCGACGAGGTCCGGGTCGTTGAGCCGGACGGCGACCACGCCGTGCTGGCGATCGACGACGCGCTCGAACGGGCCCGCGAACATGAACTGGACCTCGTTGAGATTGCCCCGGATGCAAGTCCGCCGGTCTGCAAAATCATCGACTACGGCAAGTACCGCTACGAGCAGCAGAAGAAAGAGAAGCGGCGCCGGAAGAAGTCGAAGTCAATGGAGATGAAGGAACTCCGCTTCCGGCCGCGCACCGACGACCACGACTTCAACTTCAAGAAGGACCACGCGCGCCGTTTTCTGGAGAACGGCAACAAGGTGAAGGCCTACGTGCAGTTCCGCGGGCGCGACATTATGTACAAAGATCAGGGCATGGACCTCCTGCGCCGTCTCATCGAGGAGGTACAGGACCTGGCCCGCATCGAGCAGGCCCCGCAGATGGAAGGCCGCCGGATGATCACGATCCTGGCCCCGCACAAAAAGAAGGGCGGTGGGTGAGCGCAGAGGGACGTCCAAAATTCGTCCCCCCTTCACCCTCCCGGGTCCGGCTGCCTACCCGGTCAGGGAACGTGGCTCCAACCCAGTTCATACACAGGCATCCCCTTTTCAGCACGGAGATCTTTTGAATCGTCAACCCCATGGGGTGATTCACCATGCCAAAGATGAAATCACACAGTGGCGCGAAGAAGCGCTTCAAGAAAACCGCCAACGGTAAGGTCAAGCGCCGCAAGGCCGGCAAGAGTCACATCCTGACGAAGAAGACGGCCAAGCGGAAGCGCCACCTCCGGAAGGAGACAACCGTCGACGAGGCGGACGAGAAGCGCATCAAGCGCATGCTGAACAGCAAAAGTTAAGCTCGCTGCTGCACGCGCGTCGTTGCGCTCAGTTCATGTGCCGCAGTGGGTGCGCTGGCGCGCACGTCATGCATCGTTTGGTGACTATCCATGATGCGGTCGCACGGAGCACGTGACGTGCTGAAAGTGCATCGGCTGTGACCGAAGCAAACACGCGACTACCTGCCAATACAACCGAACCATGCCACGCGCAACCAACAAGCCGGCGACACGCCGGCGCCGCAAGAAAATCCTCAACATGGCCAAGGGCTACTGGGGCCGCCGAAGCAAGCTGTACCGCACGGCGAAGCACTCGGTCGAGAAGGCGCTCCAGTACGCTTATCGCGACCGCCGCCAGCGCAAGCGCCAGTTCCGGCGCCTGTGGATCACGCGCATCAACGCGGCCACGCGCCAGCACGACGTGAGCTACTCCCAGTTCATGGGGAACTACCGCAAGTCGG
>JAAAPH010000108.1 GCA_009908415.1 Bacteroidota bacterium | reverse complement strand
AGCGTGCGCTCACAGCGTCGTCGGACGCGCCGCCCCGCGACGACCGTTCCTAGTGAGTGGCCTCTTCCACGTGCTTCATTCCATTCTCCCTGTACCATGATCAAGCTCCGCAACATCACCAAGTATTACCGCAGCGGCTTCAAGCGCAACTTCGTGCTCCGCCGCGTCGATCTCGACATTGGCGAGGGCGAGTTCGTCACCATCATGGGGCCTTCGGGCGCGGGCAAGTCCACGCTCCTCCACATCATGGGCCTGCTTGACGAGCCGTCCGATGGCGAATACCACTTCGCCGGCGAGCCCGCGCACACCCTCAGCGAGAAGCGGCGGACGGAGCTGCACCGCTCGCACATCGGCTTCGTCTTTCAGGCGTACCACCTGATCGACGACCTGACGGTGTACGAGAATCTGGAGACGCCGCTGCTCTACAAGGGCCTCGGGCGCTCGGAGCGCAAGAGCAAGGTGGCCGAGATGCTCGACCGCTTCGGCATCGTGGCGAAGCAGAAGCTCTTCCCCAGCCAGCTCTCCGGCGGGCAGCAGCAGCTCGTGGGCGTGGCCCGCGCGCTCATCATTGAGCCGCGCGTCATCCTGGCCGACGAGCCGACGGGCAACCTGCAGTCGCAGCAAGGCGAGGAGATCATGGAGACGCTGCGCCGCCTCAATCAGGACGACGGCGTGACCATCGTGCAGGTGACCCACTCCGAGAAGCAGGCCGGCTACGGCGACCGCATTGTGAACCTCGTGGACGGTGCCGTGGAAGACGATTTCCCGGCCTCCGAGCTCTCGCCCGACCTGCCGGTGGGAGCAGGGTCGTGACGAGTCTCTGCGCGACAAAACCGTTCCCTCCCAACCGCATGGGGGCGCCGGCTGACGGATGCTAGCAGGGATCACGGCAGGCGTTTCTTGCTCTTACTCCTTCTCGGACATGCTTCGAAACTACGCTTCTTTAGCCCTTCGCGTCATTCGCCGCCATGTGGGCACCACGGTGCTCAACGTCCTCGCCCTCGGCGCCGGGCTCGCCGTCGCCCTGTTCGTCTTGCTGTTCATCGCCGATCAGAAGCGCCTGGACCGCTTCCACGCTGCTGCGGACCGGACGTACCGCGTGCTCACCGACCGGTCGGATGCGCTCCAGCTCTTTGGCGCCACGCCCGCGCCGCTCGCGCCGGTGCTCAACGCCGAGGTGCCCGCCGCCGAGCAGACCACACGTATTCGAGAGGCGGCCCTAAACCCTATCGTCGAGGGACAGGCCGTGTCGCTGACGGGCCTCTACGCCGAGCCGTCGTTCTTTGACGTGTTCGACTTCCGGTTGGATGCTGGAACGCCTACCGACGCTCTCGACGCATCCGGCGAGATCGTCCTCGCGCGCGACGCCGCTCTGCGCCTCTTCGGCACGACTGAGGATGTCGTCGGCCGCACCGTGACGCTCGACGGACGGGACGACGTGACCGTCTCCGGCGTCTTCAGCCGCGGCCGGTACAAGACGCACCTTCGTTTCGAGGCGCTCGTATCGTGGTCCACCCAGGGCACGAATGACGAGGCCCTTTCGGATTGGGGCAATCTGTGGACCTTTGCCACTTACGTGCGTCTCGCAGAGGGGGCCGATGCGGAGGCCGCTGCCGCAACCCTGAACGCGGCGACCTCCGCCGCCGACGACGCACGGGAAGATGCGCGCGTCGACTTCCAGTTCCAACCGGTTACGAGCATTGCCCTCGGGCCGAGCATCGTCAATCAGGTGGCGAGCGCGTCCGTGCCCGGCTTTATCATGTACACGTTGCTCGCATTGGCCGGGGTGGTGCTGCTCACGGTCGGGTTCAACTACACGGGGTTGGCGGTCGCACAGGCGCTTCGCCGGTCGGCCGAAGTGGGGGTGCGGAAGGCGCTCGGCGCTCGGCGTCGGGAGGTCGCCGCGCAGTTCCTCGTCGAGTCGTTGCTCCTTGCCGGTCTCGCGCTGCTGGTCGCCCTGGCGGTGCTTCCGCTCCTCACTGAGGCCTTCAATCGCACCCTCGTGGCGCAAGAACTGGATGCCGGGCTCTACTTCGACGCTACAAATGTGCTCCTGACGCTCGGCATCGGGGTGGGCGTGATGCTAGTGGCCGGACTGGTGGCGGGGCTCTATCCGGCCGCTTTCCTGTCGAGCTTCCGTCCGGTCACGGCCATGCGCGGGGCGCAGACGTCGACCGGCGCCGCCGGGCGATTGCGTACGGCCATTATGTTCGGACAGGTGACGCTTGCCGTCGTCTTCTCCGTCACGGCGGTGCTGCTCTACGGCCAGTTCCAGCACATGGCAGAGGCGAAGTTCGGGTTTGACACGGAACAGGTCTTGGCCATCGAAACGCAAGACGTACGCTACCACACCCTGCGCGACGGGCTGCAGAGCCATTCCGGCGTGGTCTCTGTCGGGGGCATCCGCCCGATTCCGGCGATGGGCCGCTTCTACCAATGGCAGGTGGAGCGGCCCGCCCGGTCGACCGGCGGCGCGGAGGCCGAGCCGCTTTCGGTGATCTCGCACGGCGTGACGCCTCAGACGACCGGCGTGCTCGGGCTGGACCT
>JAAAPH010000453.1 GCA_009908415.1 Bacteroidota bacterium | reverse complement strand
TAGGCAGCCGGCCGATCGGACGTGGCGGTGGGCGCGTTGGGCATGGGAGGCGAGGGGGTTGGGTCCAGCAAAGGGGCGCGTCACATCCCCTACGCGCGCCGGCCCCAGATGATCTTGTCGGGCAGGAGCCGAACGGCCAGCGGGCGGTCGACGGCGATCTGGCACGAGAGGCGCGGATAGCCGAATCGGGCTGCGAGGCGATCGTGCCAGTGCCTTGGAGGCGGCGCGTCGCCATCAAAGCGGACGCCGCACGTGGCGCACAGCCCGCGCCCGCCACAGTTCAGGCGGCGCGTCCATCGCGTGTACGGCGACAGCTCGTGGCGGAGCAGCACGCGCCGGAGGTTGGCCCCGTGGGGAGCCGGCAGCCGGTGCCACCGCGCGCCGTCGTGAACGCGGAGCACGTGCTCGGGATCGGCAGAGGGCGCATCGTTCGGCATCGGCAACGCGGCATCGGCGAACGGGCGACGGTCATTCCACCACGTCGACGCCGTTCCAGAAGGCGACGTGGTCCTGGATCTCCGCGGCGGCGTCCTTCGGTTGCGGGTAGTACCAGGCGGCATTTTCGTTGCGTGCGCCATCCACGACGATGGTGTAGTAGCTTGCTTTGCCCTTCCACGGGCACGTCGTCTGATGCGCGCTCGCTTCGAGGTGCTCCTGGTGGACGGACTCGGGCGGGAAGTAGTGGTTGCCTTCCACCACCTTGGTGTCATTGCTTTCGGCGAGGACGGTATCGTTCCAGATGGCTTTCATAGCGCGGGAATAACGGTGAGAGAGGGATGCGGTAGGTTGGTCGGAATGGGCTGCAGAGTGGTGCGAGCATCCAGAGGACGAGGCCGGCCCGCAGCGTCCATGCGCCCGTCCGGACCCCATTGGTCGCCACCAGCCGCCGGTGCGCGCTCGCGTCGAAGCCGGCGGTGAGCGATCGGTGGAGGGGGGCCTGCACGAGGCCCGTCGACGCCCAGATGAGCAGGACGAGCCCGAGGCCGGTCCATGCCTGCCACGCCGGGATGCCGAGCGGCTGCCAGCCGACCAGGGCGATCGCGGTGAGCAGTTCGGCCGTCATGGCCGGCAGTACGATCCACGTGATGCGCGTCATGTGCGCCGACTGGTACGCCGCGAACGAGCCCGTGCCCACGAGCCGAAACAGCGGGTAGTGTACGAACTGGACTACGAGGATGACGCCGAACATGGTGAGCGTGGCGGCCGCGTGCAGCAGCAGAATCCCCGTCAGAACGGGCGCACTGGGCACGAGGGCGAGGAGAAACATCATAGCTCAGGCGGCCGCGAGCGCCGGATGGTCGCTGAGGACGGCGTCTGCCGCTGCGCGCCCAGCGGCGAGGGCGCCGTTCAGGGAGGCGGTCCGCCGGTGGTCGCCGCAGACGTACAGGCCGGCCCGCCGGCGGACCGGTCGCTTCGGGGGCGAGAGGAAGGGCGGCCGCTGTTCGGGAAGCGCGTAGGGGATGCGCTGCGTGCGCAAGTGATCCCAGAGCTCGACGGGCGGCCCGAACCAGTCCGTCAGTTGCTGGCGGACCTGCTGCTCCAGCGCTTCGTCCGTCGTCGCGGGCGATCCCACGACGACGACGGAGATGAGCGCCCGCCCGGCGGGGGCGTACGCGGGGGCCACATCCGAGGGCACGCACAGGTTATTGATCGGCCCGGTTCCGTCCCCATTCAGCACGAGCATGGGCTCGTCGATCGGGGAGTTGGCGGCTGCGTAATACAAGCAGGTGGTGGATCGGCCCTTCACCGGTTGGATGTCGCCGATCAGGCGCTGGGCGGCGGGGGCCTCCGTAGCGACGACGAGCGCCGGCGCCTCCAGCGTGGTGCCGTCGTCCAAGGTCACGCGCTGGTTGTCGATGGCGGCGACGGGCGTGTTGAGCCGAATGGCCTCCGGCGGCAGATCCGCGACGAGCTGCCGGGGGAGCGCCTCCATGCCAGCGGCCGGGAGCGCGGCCTGGCCCTCCGCAAACATCTTGAAGACAAACTCGAACATGCGGCTCGACGCGTGCAGTTCGCGGTCGAAGAAGATGCCGCCGAAGAACGGACGAAAGAAGCGATCGATCATCCGGTCCGAGAACCCCCACCGCTGGCGGAGCGCATCGATCGTCGTGGTTTCGTCGCGCATGAAGAGTTCGGGGAGCGTATCGCGCTTCAGGCGCCTGCGCAGCCGGGCCACGCGGATCTTGTCGCCCAACGTGCCGACGGGTGCGATGAGCGTGTTGGGCGCCGCAAAGGGATGGCGGAAGGGATCCGAGATGCGATGAAATCGCCCGTCGAAACGGATGAGGGCGCCGTCGTGGAAGGCCTGGAGGTCAAGCGCGTCGTAGTCAAAGGCCCGCTGCGTTTCGGGGTAGGCCGTGAGGAGCACCTGGAAGCCGCGATCCAACGTGAAGCCGTCCACCGTGTCGGTGCGGACGCGCCCGCCCACGCGATCCGAGGCTTCGAGCAGCACGAAGGACTGCCCATGGCGGTGGAGGTGCCGCGCACACGCCAGCCCGGCCAGGCCGCCGCCAACGATGATGACATCTGGAGAGGACATAAGATTCTG
>JAAAPH010000030.1 GCA_009908415.1 Bacteroidota bacterium | reverse complement strand
CACTCGAGATGCGAGACGAGAAGTTGTTTTCGATTCGTATTTGGATGAAGGGTAAAGGCCCCGTTCTAAATTGAGAAGCACTATCCAGGGTACGGTATAACAAGCCGCTGCACCTGACGGTGTCGGCAGGCGCGTTGAATCGACCGCTGCGTCTCGTGTGCTCACCGCGAGGTATTGTGTGAGCACCGCCGGTGAGCTGAACCGTTATACCGATAATCGTCTTACCCGGTTGGATATGGAAATCCCAGACCTAGACAAGGCAAAACTCGAAGCCTTAGAAGAGTTTGTTATCTCTTGCACTGTTCCATTTGCTGGGCGCAAAGGTAAAAACCGAGGAGTGATAGGTACAGGCACACTGTTCAGTGCCGCAGGGTCTTACTTTATAATAACAGCCGATCACGTTGCGAATTTCATCCGCGAGGGAAAAGAGATGACGATCCCGTCTTCACGCGACGGCGGCCTGTCGTTAACGTTGGGTCATGGTACGGTATACGGAATCAATGATGATGAAACAGACTTGGATCTCGCAATAGTCCAACTAGAAGACGATGAATTAATCCAGACATTGCGAGATGGATGGAATTTTGTCGGTCCTAATAATGTCTCCTCCGTTGATGAGGACTCCGAGTTTTTCTACGTAGCTGGCTATCCTAACACGTTCGCTTCGCAGCACAACGCCGATTTAAACACCGGTCTTGTGACCATCATCGCTTCGAGATACAACGGAGAGGTATCAAACTTCGAGATTGAGATCAACGAAGAGGTACACTTACTGTTAAATCATCATAAGACAGGTCGCTTTGTAGATGGGACTGAAGTTCCATCTCCAAAGCTCCATGTAATCAGCGGTGCATCAGTCTGGTCGCTCCGATATGAAAGTGGGTCGTCTGATCTTTGGGTTCCATCAAAAGCTCTCAAGATTGTGGCAGTACAAAACTCTTACTCTCCTGGCACTTATATCCGTGCTACGAAGTGGCTCGCGGTTGCTCGAGTCTTGAAAGAAGCCGATGACGAAGCATTTGTAGAGGCTGGTAAAGTTCTGCTAGGTGAATCGGTATAACACAGCGCTGCACCGGACGGTGTCGGTGCGTGCCTTGAACGACCACTGCGCCTCGATTGCTCACCGTGAGGCGTGGCGTGAGCACCGCCGGTGAGCTCGACCGTTATGCATCTTCGCGAGTTCAGCTAACATACTTCCAAATACGACACAGGCTGTGGCCACTCCTGAAGACTCAGAACTCCGAAATCTCACGATCAGTGACGCTCCAAAGAAAACTCAAGAGACCAAAAAATCATATCTGATACTTAAATATGCTCATGATTCGGCAAAGTCATTTTTAGAGGCATTCGAAGTCGTCCGTCAGGAGCGTGGAGCAACCAAGGGGGCAACCACTGATGAAGAGCAGGATCTCCTTCGGATGATGATTGTGATCTCTGCGTCGGGCTTAGATTCCTTGCTCAAGCAGCTAATCCGCGATACCCTTCCCTTGATCGTTCATACTGATGAGACGGTTCGGGACGGTTTGTTGTCTTTCGCATCCCGTCAACTCCGAGGGGATCCAGAGGATATCGGCACCGCAGCCAACCACAAATTTCTTGCAAGGATACTGATTGCAGATTCTCAGCAATCTCAAGTTATTGAGGAGTACATTTACAGTCTCACTGGTAGTAGTTTACAATCAGTGTCGGAGCTAATGAAGGCAGTGAATGCTCTGGGGATAGACGCCAATGTAGTAGACGTGGACCCAAATGAATTAAAGCCAATATTCGACATACGGAATAAAATAATACACGAACTAGACATTGATTTTGAGGCAGCACGGCGTAACCGAAAGAGTCGCCGGTTGAACGAGATGATAGGAAGGGCCAATGTTCTGCTCCGGATATCCGAGAAAGTGCTTTGGGAAACGTTTGAGAAAGTTCAGAGCGCCAAGGAAGATGCATAACACTCCACTGCTGCCGACAAAGGGCGTCGGCCAAATTTGGATGGTGGCACCGCCGCTGCTAATTCTGTAACTTTTCGTGCCCTTTGCGGCAGAGTTCTACCGTTATGTAGCCATCAGCGCCAAGCATTTATCACCAATCCCTACGACAGTCAATGATTTTCATAAGCCATGCAGCGGACGATAAACCAGTCGTAGATAAGTTTTTCAATCTTCTTCAGACTGGTGCAGGTGTCACTCTAGAAGATGCTTTTGTTTCGTCTGTTTCGGGAGTTGATATACCTGCGGGAGAAGACTTTGTCGCTGAAGTAAAGCGCAACCTTACTTCTTCTGATCTTCTGATTTTATTTATCACTTCTAACTACTACGAAAGCCGATTTTGTATCGCGGAACTTGGGGCAGGGTGGATTGAAAACAAGAAAATGTTTCCTCTAGTGGCCCCAGGAATGGATAGAGAGATCGGGAGCAATATGCTGGGGACCCAAACTGAGAGAATCAACAGCACTGGTCTAAACAAGCTATTCGATCAACTGAAAGAAGTCCTCTCAGGCAGAAAGTTTGATACAGATAGATGGGAGCTCATGAGGGATGAATTTATGTCTGAGTTTGAGCAGCTGTACCCTAATTTGCCGAGGCCTAAAAAGGTAGACAGGGGTGACCTTGAGAATGCTGAGCGCAGAGCTGAAACAGCAATGGAGTTACGGCGGGAAGCAGAAAGCCGAGTTGAAAACCTAGAGCAGCAAATCAGAGAGTTGGAGCGCGCGAAGGACGCAGAGGAGGTTCAAGAGATAAGAAAGAAGTATAGTGACGAGGATGAGCGCTATGAAGCTCATCTGGAAGATACAAGAAGCAAATTAGAGGATCTGAGTGCTTCTGTTATTCGGTCAATCTATGCGCGACATACTGCCAATGATTGGACTCCTTCCGAGCAAGCTTGGAACTGGTGGGGTGAAGAGCTAGAGCGTGAGATGGATAGCAGTCGGATCTCATCAGATGAACGTGAAAACCCGAAATACCTTTCAGCAAACCCAGAGCATCCAGAGGTAGGTAGGGCAATCCATGCGCTACAGGATCTCGACCACTTTCTGAGTAGTGAGATCTCGCCGGAGTTCTCTGGTTACCTGACCACAAAGCACGACATTCCGATTGATCTAGATAACCGGGAGTATTGGGAAAAGGTGTTGCTTGAGGGGACTGAGTTACCACAGTAGAGAAAAGGCTACATAACAAAGCGCTGCACCGGACGGTGTCCGTGTGCGCATTGAACCGACCGGTTTGTCTCGTTTGCTCACCGCGAGGCGTGGCGTGATCACCGCCGGTGAGCTACTCCGTTATAGCGCCAACCTCAACCAAGCAGTATGTGTTGCTACTCTCACTCGTTACACCCTAACTATGTACCCGGGGCAGGTTACTAAATACGGGCAAGATAAACATCAGTGGGGGGATCGACATCCCTTTGCACTTGCTCAACTACCATCTATCCGGTGATTGGAAAGTCGGCGCTCAATAGCACCCTTCAGTCTGTATGCGTTCCCTTATACTCCTTCAGTAATTATGAGCGACCGCTTCTTCGAGCAGCCCATTCTGAACTCGCCCTATGAGCGCCCAGACGAGCATTGGGAACTCGACGAAAATGGGCAACCGACGCAGAACGTCGTCGAGAGTCGGCGCCGGGCGGACTTCGTCACGCCGATCCCGAAGCCGAAAGGCCGCAGGGCCGAAGCGCAGCAGGAGATGACCTTCGACGAGGGATTGGGCCTCTCGACCGAAGAGCAGGCCTACGATCCCACGTCCAACATCAACGCGCTGCGCAAGCGTGTAAACGAGTGGCGCAACCGTCCCGACCCGGCCGACTGGCACGTCACGGCCGAGACGGCGCGGCTCCTCCAGCATTGGCGTCGCCCGGACAGTGGCGGCGGGAGCAGCGAGTGGCGCCCGTTCTTCTGCCAGCGCGAGGCCGTGGAGACGGCCATCTGGCTCACGGAGGTCGCGCCTGGTCGTAAGGAGGGCGAGCCGTTTCTCGATTTGCTCGAACGCGCGAGCTCCGCGGCCAATCCGGGCCTCAGCCGACTCGCGCTGAAGATGGCCACCGGCGCCGGCAAGACGATGGTTATGGCCATGCTCATCGCGTGGCAGACGATCAACGCCAAGCGACACCCGCGAAGCAAGCGCTTCACGAATGGCTTCCTCGTCGTCACTCCCGGCATCACGATCAAAGACCGGCTGCGGGTCTTGCAGCCGAGCGACCCGGACAACTACTACACCGAGCGCGACCTCGTCCCGACGGACATGATGGATGATGTGCAGGGTGCGCGCATCGTCCTGACCAACTACCACGCCTTCAAGCGGCGTGAGCGCCGGGACCTCTCGACGGGTACGCGCAAGCTGCTCCAGGGGCGCGGCGAAGAGATCGACACGCTGGAGACCGAAGGGCAGATGCTCCAGCGCGTGATGCCGGAGCTGATGAGCATGAAGCGCGTCGTGGTGCTCAACGACGAAGCCCACCACTGCTACCGCCACAAGCCCGGCGAAGACGAAGAGGAATCCCTCGACACGAGCGAGAAGGAGGAAGCCAAAAAGAACACCGAGGCCGCGCACCTGTGGATCTCCGGCGTCGAGGCGCTTCAGCGCAAGATCGGCGTCTCGCGCGTCTTCGACCTTTCGGCCACGCCGTTTTTCCTGCGCGGCTCAGGCTACGCCGAGGGCACGCTCTTCCCGTGGACGATGTCGGACTTCTCGCTCATGGACGCCATCGAGTGCGGGATCGTCAAGCTCCCGCGCGTGCCCGTAGCCGACAACGTGCCCGGCGGCGAGATGCCGCGGCTGCGCGAGCTGTGGGAGAACCTGAAGGAGGCTCCCGGCACCAAGCTCCCGAAGGCCGGGCGCCGCAAGGTGGGGCGGCTCGACCCGCTCAGCCTCCCTACGCTACTCCAGACAGCGCTGGAGGCGCTCTACGGCCACTACGAGAAGACCTACGAGGCGTGGGAAAAAGAGGGCCTCGACGTGCCGCCGTGCTTCATCGTCGTGTGCCAAAACACCTCAATCTCGAAGCTGGTCTACGAGTACATCGCCGGCTTCGAGCGCGAAAACGAGGATGGCACGACCGAACTCGAAAAGGGCCGCCTGCCGCTCTTCCGCAACCACGACGACTACGGCAACGCGCTGGCCCGCCCGAAGACGCTCCTGATCGACAGCGAGCAGCTCGAGTCCGGCGACGCGCTTGACAAGAACTTCCGTGAGATGGCCGAAGAGGAAATCGACCGCTACCGCGAGGAGATCGTCGCGCGCACCGGCGACCAGAAGGCCGCCGAGTCGATCTCTGACGAGGATCTGCTGCGCGAGGTCATGAACACGGTTGGCAAAAAGGGGCGGCTGGGGGAAGAGATCCGCTGCGTCGTGTCGGTGTCGATGCTCACAGAGGGCTGGGACGCCAACAACGTGACGCACGTTCTGGGCGTGCGCGCTTTCGGGACGCAGCTCCTCTGCGAACAGGTCATCGGGCGTGCGCTGCGGCGGCAGTCCTACGAGTTGAACGACGAGGGCCTCTTCGAGCCGGAGTACGCCGACGTTCTGGGCATCCCGTTCGACTTCACCGCTGAGCCAGTGGTGGCTCCTCCGCAGCCGCCGCGCCCGACAACGCACGTGCGCGCCATGCGGCCCGAACGCGACGCGCTGGAAATCGAATTCCCGCGCGTGGACGGCTACCGCGTCGAGCCGCCCGACGAAAAGCTGACAGCCACGTTTACCGACGATTCCGTGCTGGAACTGACGCCGGAAATCGTGGGGCCGACCCAAACGCAAAATGCCGGCATCATCGGTGAGAAGGCCGACCTGGACGTGCAACACCTCGACGATGTGC
Organism: Bacteroidota bacterium; assembly: GCA_009908415.1. GTDB lineage: Bacteria > Bacteroidota > Rhodothermia > Rhodothermales > Salinibacteraceae > JAAAPH01. The sequence continues at coordinate 9,700 of JAAAPH010000030.1, read as the reverse complement.
GCCCGTCGAGCCTGCTCTTTCACCTCACGAACCGCCTGATGAACACGAAGTGGCGCACGCCGGGCGAGGCGCCGCCGCTGCACCTCTTCGGCAAGCTCAAGCGCATCGCGCGCCGCTGGGTCGACGAATGCCTCGAATGCTCCGGCGGCACCTTCCCGGCACAGCTCATGATCCAGGAGCTGGCCGACATCGCCTGCGAGCGCATCACCAGCGCCATCACGCGCGCTCACGCCGATGACGCGCCCATCAAAGCGCTTCTCGATCCCTACAAGGCGAGCGGCTCCACACGCTTTGTCAACTTCACCACGACGAAGACAAACCGCTGGGAAACCGACCCGCGCAAGTGCCATGTCAACTGGGCGATCCTCGACAGCGACTGGGAGGGGGAGTTCTGCCGCGTGGTCGAGGCGCACCCGCGCGTGCGCTCCTACGTGAAAAACCACGGCCTGGGCCTGGATGTGCCCTACCTGATGGCCGGTCAGAAACGCCGCTACCGGCCTGACTTCATCGTGCAGATAGATCCAGAACCCGGCAGCAACGGCCACGCCGAGCCGCTCAACCTCATCGTGGAGATCAAAGGGTATCGAGGAGAGGATGCGAAGGCGAAAAAGGAGACGATGGAAACGAAGTGGGTGCCGGGCGTCAACAACAACGGACAGTTCGGGCGCTGGGCCTTTGCCGAGTTCACCGAAGTCTTTCGCATGGAGGAAGAGTTCGAGGCCGCCGTCGCCGAACAATTTGATGAACTCATTACCGAGTCTGCCGCACAAACGACTTCCTGACTACACGCTATGGCAACCCCTTCGAAGAAAGACGTCGAAACCATCACCCACGACGACGCCACCCGCAGAAACATTCCCACGGCGGAGTACCAGCCGCTGGTGCGGTACGAGGACGCCGCGCCCGTCCAGGTGGCCTACAAGCGACGCAACCCCGACCAAGACCCGCAGCTCGTGTGGCGCGGCAAGGATGTGCAGGACTGGGCGGACCTCATCGTGGATGCCTCGCCGCTCTACATCCAGGAGAAGGTGCACCCGAAGGTGCTCATCGACGACCTCGTGCGCCGCACCGAGGAGCGCGAGGAGGAAGAAGCCGACACGGGACAGGCCGACCTCTTCGACGACTTCAACGGCGTGCCCGACGGGGAGGCCAAGACGGAGTTCTACGAGCACGACGCCAACTGGAGCAACCGCATGATCCTGGGCGACGCTCTGCAGGTAATGGGGTCGCTGGCCGAGCGCGAGGGCCTGCGCGGGCAGGTGCAGTGCATCTACCTCGACCCGCCCTACGGCATCAAGTTCAACTCCAACTTCCAGTGGTCCACCACCACGCGCAACGTGCGCGACGGCAAGGCCGACCACATCACGCGCGAGCCGGAGCAGGTGAAAGCCTTCCGCGACACGTGGCGCGACGGCATCCACTCCTACCTGACCTACTTGCGCGACCGCCTGACGGTGTGCCGCGACCTGCTCAAAGACTCCGGTTCGATCTTCGTGCAGATCGGGGACGAGAACGTACACCGCGTGCGGGCGCTAATGGACGAGGTGTTCGGAGATGATTGCCACATTTCCCTTATCGCTTTCTCCAAAGGGGCCACGGGTCTTTCAGCATCTGGCCGGATGCCTTCGCGTCTTGACTACATTTTGTGGTATGCTCGGTCGAGCGATACGACCACCAAGTACAGGCAATTGTATTCACTAAAAGAGGCCGACGATTCAGGGTTTAACTGGATCGTTCGTTCTGACGGCTCTGCCATACGTAGAACGCGAGTCGAGGATGAGAGCGAAGCTTCCTTCGCTCGTTACGGGCAAGACGTTTCGCTCACAAAGCCCGGCCCGGGTTCGAAGTACGAAGTAGAGTTCGAGGGCGAAGTTTTCGATCCTGGAAAGCGGTGGTGGGGAACTACGAAAGAGCAAATGGAGCGAGCATTGAGATCCGGCCGGGTGATTCGCGTTGGCAACTCAATTCGTCACTTGCGCTATTTGGATGAAAGCAGCCTCACAGCAATCGGCAATCTGTGGGACGGATTCCTGGGACAGTCGTCACCAGTCTATGTTGTTCAGACTAACACGGACATCGTAAAGCGTTGCTTGTTGATGGCAACGGACCCCGGCGATCTCATACTTGATCCCACATGCGGTTCGGGAACTACGGCTCATGTTGCAGAGAAATGGGGGCGTCGCTGGATCACGATAGACACTTCTCGCGTGGCGCTCGCGCTGGCACGAGCGCGCCTGATGGGTGCTCGCTACCCGTACTACCTTCTCAAAGACAGCTCAGAAGGTCAGAAGAAAGAAGCTGAAATCAGGCGGGAGCCTGTACGAGATTCCTCCACCTCAAATGATGTCAGGCAAGGTTTCGTTTACGAACGCGTCCCCAAAGTCACGTTCAAAACGATCTCTAATAATAGCGAGATTGATGTCATATACGAGGAGTTCGAAGAGCAAATGGCGCCGCTCCGCGAAGAGATCAACGAGCGCGCCGGATTGGACCTGGAAGCGTGGCAGATGCACCGCGAGCCGGGCGACCCGTGGCCCGAGGCGGCACAGGAGCAGCACGCCCGCTTCGAGCGCGTCACGACCGACGCAACGCGACAAAAAGCCGTCAACCGCGTCAACGAAATCATGGGCCGCGACTACACCATCGACACCTTTCCCTCGACACCGGTGGACCCGTGGGAAGACGAGAAGCTGCACGATCTGCACGAGCGCTGGTGGGAGCTGCGCATCGAGCGCCAAGAGGAAATAGACGCTTCCATCGCCGCCGCCGCCGACTTCGAGTACCTATACGACCAGCCCTACGAGGACAAAAGCAAGGTGCGCGTGGCCGGCCCGTTCACTGTCGAGAGCCTCGCGCCGCACCGAACACTGGGCGTGGACGCAAACGGCGAGGTGATGGACCCGGCCGCCGAGGCGCGAGAGCCGGTCGGCGGGCAGGACTTCCCCTCGCTCATCCTTGACGCGCTGCGCAAGGCGGGGGTGCAGCAAGCGCATAAGGAAGACCGCATCGAGTTCGATTCACTCACCGTGTGGCCGGGCGAGTACGTCTGCGCCGTGGGCACCTACACCGAGGCCGAAACCGGCGAGGAGCAACGCGCCGGCATCTTCATCGGCCCCGAGTTCGGCAGCGTCGGGCGTGACGACCTCGCTGCCGCCGCCCGCGAGGCCGCCGACGCGGGCCTCGACGCGCTCGTCGCCTGCGCCTTCAGCTTCGAGCCGCACGCCTCCGACTTCGACAAGCTGGGTCGCGTGCGCGTGCTCAGGGCACGCATGAACGCGGACCTGCACATGGCCGAAGATCTCGCCAACACCGGCAGCGGCAACCTCTTCGTCATCTTCGGCGAGCCGGACATCGACATCCACCAGGCCGCGCCGGAGGAGGAAGACGACGACCGCCTCCAGGTCCAGATCAACGGCGTGGACGTCTTCGACCCCTCCAGCGGGGAGGTGCGCAGCGACGACACCGACGGCATTGCCTGCTGGTTCATCGACACCGACTACAACGAAGAGAGCTTCTTCGTGCGCCACGCCTACTTTCTCGGCGCCGGCGACCCATACGATTCGCTCAAAACGACCCTCAAAGCCGAAATCGACCAGGAGGCGTGGGACTCGCTCTACAGCGACACCTCGCGCCCGTTCGCGCCGCCGGCGTCGGGCCGCATCGCCGTGAAAGTCATCAACCACCTCGGCGACGAGGTTATGCAGGTGTTCCAAGTCGGTTGAGAAGCGAGCGGCCGGGCAAAGGAAGCGGGAACCTTACACGATTTGGCGTTTATAGCGTTTATTGAAAGGCTAAACGACCGCTCTTTCTCCTGCAGCTTTCCCCGGTGCTTCCCATGCCTCACAAACGCTTGGACCCCTCTTCGGTCGCTCCAGAAGCGCTCGAAGAACTCGCTGAAGCCCTTGCGGCCCCCGGCACGGCCGTCCTCATCGGCGACGACGGGCAACACGTAGAGCTGCCGGCGGCGCTCTTTGAGCATCTCACGCGCATCGTGCAACTCATGCGCGAGAAGCGAACCCTCATGCTCGTGCCCGAAGATGAGGAATACACCACGCAGGCGGCTGCCAATTACCTCGGCGTTTCGCGTCAGCACCTTGTCGACCTCTTGGAAGACGGCGAGATCCCGTTCCACAAGGTCGGCACGCACCGCCGCGTGAAGTTCCGCGATCTCGTAGACTACGAGAAGCGCCGCGACAGCGGGCGGCGCGAAGCCCTGCGCACCCTCGCTGATGAAGTGGACGAAGCGGGCCTCTACGACGCTTCCTACACCGGCGAAGACTGACCCGCTATGAAAGCCGATTTTCGCGTCTGTCTCGACGCCTGTGTACTGGCGAACTTCGGGGTTGCCGACCTGCTCTTGAAGCTGGCCGAGCGGCCGCGGCAGTATCTGCCCGTCTGGTCGGATGACATTCTGGAAGAAGTCCACCGGACGCAGACCGAGCGTCTGGACTGGCCGGAGCGTCTCGCGGACTCATTCCGGAACGAGCTACGCACGCACTTTCCCGATGCGGCTGCCACGGGGTACGAGCACCTCATCGAGCACTTGGAAAATGACCCGAAGGACCGGCACGTGTTGGCCGCCGCCATACAGGCCCGTGCAGAGGTGATCCTCACGTTCAACCTGAAAGACTTTCCCGGCGAGGCGCTCAAGCCCTGGGGCGTGGAGGCGCAGCACCCGCAGGACTATCTGCTCACGCTCTACGAAATGGACCCGCTTCAAGTGGTGCGCCGAATCGGTACCATCGCCGCCGAACGCGAGCGCGACGAGGAAGACGTGCTGCTCCATCTTGGCAAGTCGATCCCCACGTTCGCAACGCGCCTTCTCGACGACCTTGACCTGGGCTGACCAGCCGCTATGGAGTTTCGCATCGCCGACACGTTCACAGGCAGCCTCGCGGACCTGACGAACCAGGAGCAGAAGCGCGTCAAGACGACGGCGTTCGATCTGCAGATGGATCCGTCGCGGCCGGGGATGCAGATGCACCGCGTCGACCGTTCGCGCGACGATCACTTCTGGTCGGTGCGCGTGAGCGGGGATCTGCGCCTCATCGTTCACAAGACGAAGCGGAGCTTTCTGCTCTGCTACGTGGACCATCACGACGACGCCTACGCCTGGGCCGAGCGGCGCAAGATCGAGCGCCACCCGAGGACGGGCGCGGCGCAGATCGTCGAGGTGCAGGAGAAGACCATAGAGGTGCCCACCTACGTCGCACCGGAGCACCCTCCAGAGCCGTCTGAGGAGTCGCCCGCGCCGCCGCTCTTCGAGGATGTAAGCGACGAGGACCTGCTTTCCTACGGCGTGCCGGAGGACTGGCTGGAGGAGGTGCGCGGCGCCACCGAAGACACCGTTCTCGACGTTGCGGATCGGCTCCCGGCCGAGGCGGCCGAGGCCGTACTCGACCTCGCCGTCGGCGAGACGCCGTCCATCCCCACAGCTGGCACCGATGCGGACGATCCCTTCGAGCACCCCGATGCGCAGCGCCGCTTCCGCACCATCACAGGCCAGGACGAGCTGGAGCGCGCCCTCGACTTTCCGTGGGACAAGTGGGCGGTGTTTCTGCATCCATCCCAGCGCGCCATTGTCGAGAAAGAATACAACGGCCCGGCACGCGTCGCCGGCTCGGCGGGTACGGGCAAAACGGTCGTCGCGCTTCACCGCGCCGTTCACCTGGCGGAAGAGCACCCCGACGCCCGCGTCCTGCTGACGACGTTTTCCGATCCGCTCGCGCGCTCGCTGGAGGAGAAGCTCCGCACGCTCATCTCTAACCGCCCCCGGCTACGCGAGCGTCTCGACGTGCGCGCGCTCGACGCGGCGGCGTTACGGCTTCAGCGCGTCACGTCGGGCGAGGCTGAAATCGCTACCGAGCAGACCGTGGCCGACACGATTGCCGAGGTCGCGGAGCGCCACGAGGGACACGGTTTCACGCAGAACTTCCTTTTAGCCGAGTGGCGGCAAGTCGTCGATCCCTGGCAGCTCGATACGTGGGAGGCGTACCGCGATGTGCCGCGCGCCGGCCGCAAGAAGCGCCTCCCCAAGAGCCACCGGGAAACGCTCTGGAAGATTTTCGAAGACGTTCGCTCCTCGCTCTCAGGGCAAGGCGTCTCGACGATGGCAAGCGTCTACAGCAGTCTGACAGCGCACTACCGGGAGCATCCCTCCCCCTACGATTTCGTCGTCGTGGACGAAGCGCAGGACGTGAGCGTCGCGCAGCTTCGGTTTCTGTCCGCGCTGGCCGGGAATCGCCCAGACGGCCTCTTCTTCGCCGGCGACCTCGGGCAACGCATCTTCCAGCCGCCCTTCTCATGGAAGCGCCTCGGCGTAGACGTGCGGGGGCGCTCGTCTACACTCCGCATCAACTACCGCACGTCGCACCAGATTCGCCGCCACGCTGACCGGCTGCTGGAGCCGGAACTGGCCGACGTGGACGGCGTCGTCGAGAGCCGACAGGGGACGCAGTCGGTCTTCAACGGACCCGACCCGCAGATCCGTCTGGTGGAGAGCCGCGAGGAGGAGGTGCGTTTGGTAGCCGAGCGCCTTGCTACGTTGCGTGACGAAGGCGTCGCTCCCGAGGAAATGGGCATCTTCGTGCGCTCCAGCGGCGAGCTTGAGTATGCCCGCGATGCGGCCGAGGAGGCTGGGCTGCCCTTCCGCGTTCTGGACGAAAAGATGCGGCCCGCCGAGGAAGCGCTGTCCATCTGCACGATGCATCTGGCCAAGGGGCTGGAGTTTCGCTCCGTTGCCGTGATGGCGTGCGATGACGAAACGATTCCTCAGCAAGAGCGGATCGAGAACGTCGGAGACATCGCGGAGCTTGAGGAGGTTTACGATACGGAGCGCCATTTGCTCTACGTTGCTTGCACGCGCGCTCGTGATCACCTGCTCGTTTCAGCCTTGGACCCGGGATCGGAATTCCTAGATGATTTGGTCGGAGAGCAATCATGACTCGCATCTCACATCTGTGAGCGTTCATCGTCTCAACAACGGATGCTGAAACGCTTCAAGCAAGGCAGATGTGAAGTACACTGGAGGAGTTCGCCGACCGCCATAGCCAATTCTAAGTTGCCTGTCGGCAGTCAGCCAGTTGATGCGTGATAACCCAGCAAGTCGTCGAACTCAATGCCTAGGGGCTTCCTGCGCGGTCTCTACATTCGAACAAAAGGCGCTATAACAAAGCGCTGCACCGGACGGTGTCGGTGTGCGCTTTGAATCGACTGCCGCGTCTCGCGTGCCCACCGCGAGGCATGGCGTAAGCACCGCCGGTGAGCTCGACCGTTATATAGTCCTACATAGGAATCATGTCCTCTCTCGAATTCTCCGAAAAGCAGAAGTTAGAGAAACTATTTGGAATGGGGACAGGGTATGTCCTCAATTTAACAAACCGAACCTTCAGAGAGTTTATCCACGATGTGGCTGGCGAGGATATTTACGATGAGAAGTACAATTACAGAAGTGGATCAAAGGCAAATAGGCTGAGGGCATTCTGGGACAAAGAGTCTGATCAGGTCGTAGCTGTCGTCGTCGACAAATTGATTGACCTAGCTGAAGATACATCACAAGTGGATGAGAACCGTGTTGAAGAGTGTCGTCGAATAGCAGATCGGCAAGTATGCAAACTTAGTTGAAAAAGCGGGAGAAGGAGTCTTTCTCCGGACGTCTCATTCGCGGTCGGGGATCGCTTCTTTTAGGGCTTGTTTGAGCTTGGGCAAGTGCCGGTAGCCCGTCAGGCGCCGCATGCGCCGCTCCGCCTCCAGAAGCGCCAACGCCATCCACCGGCAGCGCTGCGGTGAGTGGTGCCACCGCTTGACCTTGCCGATGCGCTGCTGGACTTGTCCCATCAGGTTTTCGATTCCATTGGTCGTTTTAAGGTTACGCCCCAATTCCTCGAACAGGCCGAGACGGTGCAGCGTCAGCGTCTCCTCTAGGCCTTCGCGAAGCGAGCCGGCAGCCTTTCGGTTGATCTGCTCAAGCTTGGCGTGGAGCCCGAGAAGTCGCTCCTTCGCGGCCTCGTAGGTCGGCTCTTGGTACGCCCGCTGAAGCTTCTTGCGCCAGGTCGATTGGTCTCTCTTCGGAAGATAGCTCACTACATTCTCGCGCTTGTGCCACTGGCACCGTTGCACTTGAGCGCAGGCCCCGAAGACCTCCTTGAGGGCCTTCCGAAGCCCCTTCGCGCCGTCAACGATGCAGAAAATGCCTTCGTCGAACTTCAACCCCCGTTCAATCAGGCCGCGGAGCATCTCTTTGATCGAGCGAGCATTCTCCGTCGTGGCCTGCGTGAAGCCGAGCACCTTCTTGTAACCGGCCTCTGTCACGCCCATACATACAATCATTTGCTCGCCGGCGACGTGCTTGCCATCGATCCAGAGCGCCAGGAAACTCTCCGTCTCCAACGGCCGACTCTCAAACTCTCGAAGCGCCTTCTCGGCTCGCTTCTGGAAGCGTCGGCTCACCGAGGACTGGCTCAGACCAAATCCATCGACAAACTGACTTGCGACTCGCTCATAGTCCCCCTGCGCAAGGCCCAACAGGACCGTCTCGACCAGCTCGTCGGGCACGCTGGCCTGTTTCATCGCCTGGTAGCTCTGAAGCGGACGCTCCTTGCCGGCTTCCACATCCCGCACCCGCGGCACGTCGATCGGCACGCGTTCTCCGCCTATCCGGATCGAGCCGGGGTTCTGCCCCCAGCGACAGTAGCACGTTCCGGTCGGATGATCACGGCTGTACCGCTTCCCGACTAAGGACTCGACCTCTTCGTCCAGGATCTCTCCGGCCAAAAGGCGAGCCATCTGGGCATGATGTTGAAGAAGCTGGAGCTTCACGTCGATCGGTTGATTCAGCAGGTGTTGGATCGATTCCGGAACTGGCGTCTCTTCGGTATCGCTGCTATGTTGAGTCATCTGGAGAGGGGTTCTTTTCTAGGTGATGCTCTGTCAAGGATCACCGGAGAAGAACCCCTTCTCTGCTTCGAATCTCAACTAAACCTGAATATAGACCTCGGCGGCGTATTGGCAAGTTTGTTGATTGCCCTCTTACAGAGAAATAGCTATTTTTATACGGAGCCTAAGCAAGTCTTACTGGAGCACAAGGCCGTCCCAAGTGATCTACTTGCATACATATATCCTGGTACGTCGATTGCGAATTTGCGGGATATGTTAGGTCCGCCCTTCGCAGAAACAGAGCGATCACTGAAGTACAAGTTCAAGAACTTGCTCTTGGAGGTCGACACCAGGGATGGTGTGACTATCGACACGTTGACACTCGTTTTACCAAGCGTTGAGGAGGCCGACGAATTTCCTATACCTCCGTTGACTTCAACTCAAGGTGCTGAATACGTGCTCGGGACGCTTCGGCTTGGAGAGGTAATGACCCATCAGGATGATCTTCTGGAAGACACATCCTCAAAGCACGGCGCTATTTCTGTAGCGAAATACTTCGGTAATCCGGGGTACTACTGCAATTTTCTATTTGGCGTCTTTGATGGACCCGGCGCGCGATATGATGGCCCTCTTGGCCCGGACGACGGATCGACTCTCTTCGGTCGGCCAGATGACCTCATTGTTAACGTTTTGACGATTAGTCATATGGACGCTGACGTACCAGAAATGGCTGTTTTTGACTTTTACTCTTTCAGGTAGTCCTCTTACGCGCGTTCTGCCACCTCCATAAGATGGCGAAACTCAGTCTTCATCTCTACGCTACTGT
>JAAAPH010000273.1 GCA_009908415.1 Bacteroidota bacterium | reverse complement strand
ACAGTTGCTGCCGACGGAAAGTGCAACGCGAGCCGCGTTACATCGCGCCGAAGAGCAGGAGCGACTCCAGCGTCGTGCCCGGCAGGCCGAGCAGGGCTTCCACCCACGAGGCGGCCGCGTATGGGTCATTCATCACCGTGAGATTGTGGACGGCGAGCCCCACGATGGCCACGAGCGCGGCCAGTTCCATCCGGACGAACAGCGTTTGCAGCGCCGTGGCAAGCCCCTCGGCGCCCGTTTCCTGGGGAGCGCGGAGCCGGTCCATCACGCGCGCCCGGATCGGCGTCGCGAAGCCGTCCGCACGGTGTGCCTGGAGCGTGGACGACAGCGCACGGAGGCGCTCCCACTCCGCACGGAGCGCGGGACGGCCCGCCAGCATGCGCTCCAACTCGGCGGATTCAGCATCGGTCAGGGTGCGGCCAACGAAGGGGAGCAGTCGGTCTCGGTCGTGGGGCATGGGGGCGTAGGCGGACAGTGGGCGAAAAAGGTTCAGACTTCGGTCGTGACGACGGGGGCGCGCAGCGGTTCGAGCTTGTCGAGCGCCCGCGAGAGGCGCGACATCACCGTACCCTCGGGCACGTCGAGCATCGAAGCCGTTTCGCGCGTGGAGTAGCCCTGCAGGATGCGCAGGACGACCACGGCGCGGTGCTTCTCGTCGATGCGCTGCAGGGCGGCATGCACCTGCGCCTGCCGCTCGGTCGCGTCCACGTCGTCGCTCAGATTGCCCGTCGGTTCGGCGTCGGGCGGGGCGTCGTCACGGGGGAGGAAGCGTTGGTACCACCGCTGGCGTCGTTTGCTGGCCTTCAGGGCCTGGTTGATGGCGATGCGCGTCAGGTAGGTCCCGACGGAGGCGTCGCCGCGAAACTGGTCGAGCGCGCGGTAGAACCGCACGAACGTCTCCTGGCCCACGTCCTGGGCCTCGGGCCCGTTGCCCAGCATGCCGACGATGACGGCGGCCACCTGCGACTCGTAGCGGTCCACGAGGCGCGCGAACGCGGCATCGTCGCCGGCGCGGGCGCGGTCCACCAAGACGTCGTCGGAGGGGGTAGGCATGAAAGGCCGGGGCGGAGAATGCGCGCTCGATGATTAGATCGGCGGCCGACCGCGTTCATTCCATGGATTTGTGTAGAAAATATGAATTGAGCCGATCGATAAAAGACGCACTCCTTCACGCTTTCTTCTTGAAGTCCATGGAATGCGCGACGGGGACCGGGCGATCTAACGGGTGCATTCGGAAGGCAGACGCCGCGGGCTGCCGTCCGACCCGCCCGTTTCCTGACCCCAATCTTCCTCTTGAGACCATGACCATCCCATTGTTTTCCCTGCGCTCCTTTCATACGCATCTACACCGCCTAGCTGGAATCGGCGTCGCCGCCCTGCTGCTCGTCATCGGCACGGCGTGCGACACCCTCCAGGCCGTCGACGGCACGAGCCCGGACGCAGCCGTGTCGGACGACGCCATCACGCTCGACGCCCTGATCACGAGCACCACCTCGCCCCTCGGCCTCAGCGGATCCCAGTCCGACCAGATGGGCGACGTCGTGCGCCGCTTCCAGGGCGAGCCGCCCCAACCGGGCGCGCTGTGGACCGCAGCGGCCGAGATGCACGCTACCCTCACGAGCGAACAGGTCGACGCGCTCGAAACGCGTCTCCGCACCCTGGCCGACCGGTTTGCCAACCGGGGCGGCAACGGTCCGCGGAACGGTCAAGGCTTCGGCCACGGCACCCCGCCCAACGGTGGGGGCATAAACGGCCCGGGCATGGGCCAGCATGGACCACGTGGCCAGGGGCCAAACGGACCCGGGGGCCCGTGGGCTAGCCTCGATCTGACAGACGAGCAAAAGGAGACGCTGCACGCGATTCGCAGTACGTACCGCGAGCAGTATCAGGCCCTGATTGCGGAGTACGAGGCTGGCGACGTGTCCGAGACCGAGGCGGCCAGTGCCTATGTCGAATTGGCCTCAGCGCTCCGCGAGGCGGCCCACGCCGTGTTCACCGAGGAGCAGCTGGCCCAGATTGAGGCGCGCCGCGCGGAGAGCGAGGCGCGCCGTGAGGAGTTGCAGGCGGCCCGGAACGAAGCGCTGGCTCTATCGGATGGGCAGGCGAATGGCTTCGATGCGATGCGCCAACTGGAGATGGGGCCCCGCCGTGGCCTCCGATTGGCCCATGACTTCGACGCGTGGCTGACGGCCCGCGAGGCCTTGCTCACGGACGTGCAGACGGAGATTACGATTGTGCACGCCGCCCTCGCGGCCGAGCACATGCGCCGCATGATGCAACAGCGCCGCGGTCCGAGCGGAGGCCCCGGCATGTCAGGCGGCTTCGGGGGATGACGGTCGCTCTGTCATTGCGGTAGCGACGACGAGCGGGAGGGGCCTTCGGGCAACTCCCGCTCGTTGGCGTTCAATAGGGCCGTGCTCCTCGCTCCAACACAGCAGGCTGCGCGTCAGTGGGAACGGTTTGAACACCGAACCCGCAACACCGAACCCGCAACGCTAAACCCTCAACCCAACACCTCGCGCAGGTAGCGGCCCGTGTGGCTCGTCGGGTGCTGGGC
>JAAAPH010000432.1 GCA_009908415.1 Bacteroidota bacterium | reverse complement strand
CCATCCCTGGGCGGCCGCGGCATCGGCCTCCTGGCGGGCGGCCTGCAGGCGCGCCTCGGCGGCGGCCACACGCGCCTCCGCTTCGGCGCGGCGGCGCGGGTCGAGCACGTCGGAGCGCATCGGCTCCAGGGTCAGCAGCGCCTGGCCCTGCTGCACGGCATCGCCCACGTCCCACGCGACGCGCTGCGCGTAGCCCGCCACCGGCGCGGTGACCACGTACCGCTCGCGCACCCGCGTCTCGCCCTCCTCCTCGATCACGACCTGCATCGGGCCGCGCGTGACAGGCTGCGTCTCCACGCGCACCGGCTGCGGCATAAAGCCGTACACGATGGCCGCGATGACGGCCACCGCCACCACGCCAATGCCGATCCACTTGCGCCAGTTTTTATTATTCATGACGACGGCTATTCTCTCGTTTTGAGGACTTCAATGAGGTCGAGCCGCTGAATGCGGCGGTGCACGATGGCGCCCGACAGCACGGCCGAGGCCACCACCACGAGCGCGCCGAGCGCGTATGCACTCGGCTGCACGATGAGCGGGATGCGGTACATCTCGGTTTCCATCAGCCGGAGCAGCAGCGCTCCGAACGCCCGCCCGATGACGAAGCCCAGCGGGATGGCGGCAAGCGTAAGTACGGCGAGTTCGCCCAGCAGGATGTAGCCTACCTCGCCACGCGTAAAGCCGAGAATCCGCAGGCTGGCCAGCTCGCGGCCGCGCTCGGACAGCGCGATGCGGGCGCTGTTATAGACGACGCCAAACGCGATGGCCCCGGCCAAGAAGGTCACGAAGAAGGCGAACGTCAGCTGGTTCTGCCCCGTCGTCTCGTAAAAGTTGTTGATCACCTCCTGCCGCTCCGTAATGCTGGCCACGCGCGGCATGTCTTCCAGCGCGTTCACGACCTCGTCGTCGTAGCGCGCGTCGAGCATCAGGTGAGCGCCCGAGATGGCCGGCCCCTCCTGCAGCAGGCGGTTGAGCGCCCGCCGCTCCATGTAGGCGCCGAGGCCCATGTACTGCTCCACGAGCCCCGCCACGGGCACCGTATGCACCGGGCGGCTACCCTCCAGGACCTCGACGGTCAGCGAGTCGCCCGGCTGCACGCCCAGGATGTCGCCGAGGTGATCGGCCAGCACGAGGCCCTCGGGCGGCAGGCGAACAGGATCGAGGTCGGTGTCGAGCAGGCGCCGGAGCGTGCCGGCCGGCGGCAGGCCGCTGATGGCCACCTCGCGGCTGCGGTGCGCGTGGTGGAGGCGGACGGGGACGGCGCGGAACGGCTCGGTGTACATCACGCCGCGCATCCCTTGCAGGGCGTACTGCGCGCGGGCCGAGGTCGGCTCCACGAACGTGACCGTCAGGTCGTCGCGCTGCGCCTTGCGGTACTGCATGTCGATCATGTAGTCGAGCGATCCCGAGGCAAAGCGGCCCAGAATCACGACCGCACAGGCGAAGGCGATGCCGATCGTCGTGAGCAGCGCTTTCACCGGGCGGCGCTCCAGGTGGCGCATGATCATGCGGCTCGGCTGATCCAGGAGCCGCTTCAGCCCGATGCGCTCCACGATGGTCTCGCGGTACGTTTCCGGCGGCTCGGGGCGCATGGCCTCTGCCGGGGGCAGCAGCGCCGCGTCGCGGACGGCCCGCAGCGTGCCGGCGATGGCGCTGCCCGCGCTCACCCCCACCGCGATGATCACCACGCGCGGGTTCAACACGTACTCCAGGTACGGGAAGCGGTAAAACTCCATGTAGACCGAGCCGAGCCCCTGCCCAAGCCAGACGCCCACGCCGATGCCCGCGGCCACGCCGAACGCGGTGATGACCAGCACCATCTTGACGAAGTGCCACCCGATGGCTGCGTTGCTGTACCCGAAGGCTTTCAGCACGGCCACCTGCTCGCGCTGCGTGTTGACGAGCCGGTTCACCACGACGCTCAGCAGGAACGCCGCCACGCCCAGAAAGATGAGGGGCAGCACCGTCGCCATGATCTCCAACTGCCGGAATTCCTCCGACAGGAAGTTGTGCGAGAGCTGATCGGCCCGCGCAATCGCGCCGCGCCCGCCATACGGGTCGATCACCGCATCCACCCGGTCGATCACCGTCTGCGGATTGGCCCCGGCGGCCAGCGTCAGCGTCACGTCGTTGAACGCGCCCTCCATGTCGTACGCCGTGGCGAGGGCGGCCCGCCCCATCCAGATCACGCCAAACCGGTCGAAGTCGGGGAAGACGGCCCCCGGTGCCATCTGAAAGATGAACTCGGGCGAGATGGCGATGCCGACGATCTGCAGCGTCTGACGCCGCCCGTTGATGACGGCCTCCAGCGTGCCGCCCGGCGCGAGGCCGTGCGCCTCCGCGAAGCCGTCGCTCACCACGATCTCGTCGTCGCGGTACGGCTCGGGCCGCCGCCCTTCGATCAGGTACAGCTGATTGAGCCGCGGCGGGTGCGCATCGGGGATGGAGACAAACTGTCCGCGCACCGGCTCGTCGAACCCCGGCACGGTGAGGTTCGCCATCGCCACGACGCGCGTCTGCACCTGCTGGACGCCGGGCATGGTCCGGAGGCGTTCCCCGACGTTC
>JAAAPH010000056.1 GCA_009908415.1 Bacteroidota bacterium | reverse complement strand
CAACATCGTCTTCATCTCGATCCTCTCGAACAACCTGCCCGAGGAGCAACGCCCGCGAGCGCGTTTCGTGGGACTGGCGATCGCACTCATTGGGCGCGTGCTGCTCCTGCTCTCCATCACATGGATCATGCAGCTCACGCAGCCGCTCTTCACGCTTCTCGGCGAGGTGTTCTCCGGGCGCGATCTCATCCTGGGCATCGGCGGCCTCTTCCTGATCGGCAAGAGCACCACGGAGATCCACAACAAGCTCGAAGGGCCCGCAGAGGCCCATGGGAAGAAGGCGGCCGCGCAGACCTTCATGGCCGTGATCACGCAGATCTTTATCATCGACGTCGTCTTCTCGCTCGACTCGGTGATCACCGCCGTGGGCATGGCCGATGACGTGCGCATCATGATCACAGCCATCGTCATCGCCATCGTCACGATGATGCTGACGGCCAATGCGGTGGCGCGCTTTATCGACGCGCACCCGACGGTGAAGATGCTGGCGCTCAGCTTTCTCTTGCTGATTGGCGTGACGCTCGTGGCGGAGGGGCTCGACCAGCACATCCCCAAGGGCTATATCTACTCGGCGATGGCCTTTTCGCTGTTCGTGGAGATGCTCAACCTGCGCGCCCACCGCGACGAGGACGAGGAGCCGGTGCACCTGCACGGCCAGCCCCATCCGGTCGAGTAGAGAGGATGAAGGCGAATGGAGGAATCGGAAACACGACGCGTTGGGCGTGGCGCTCCCCGGCTCCTCGTCTCTCCAGCTCCCCGGCTCCCCGGCGCTCTGTGCCGAGCTAGCGGCTGAAGCTTTCGGTCAGCGCGGCGTCGAGCGCGCGGTCGATGCGGACCTTCGTCTCGTGCAGGTGCGCCTGCGTATCGCGGTCAAGGCCGCCCTGGTCGAGCGTGCGACCGATCCGGTCGGACAGCTCGGTCAGCTCCAGGCGGGCCAGCGAGCGGATGTGCTCGGGGACGAACAGCTGCTCGGCCCCGGCGATGCTGATCACGATCCAGCTCTGGGCGTCGAGCATGAAATTGACCAGCTGCGTGGTGTACATGCGCTGCAGGTTGCGGCGGAACGAGTGGATGGCGCCCCCCTCGTCCAGCTCGCTCCAAATGGCGTTCGACAGCGTGGCCATGAGCTCGCTGGGCCGGTAGGCCGCCTCGCCCTCCGGCACGCGCAGCTCGGTATCCATCATGCGCTTTAGCCGCGCGGGGTGGAGCAGTTCGCCGAGCAGGCCCCGCTGCACCGTCTCCACATAGTCGTGCACGGGGTAGTCGATCTGCAGGCTCCAGGAGGCGCCCCAGTGCGCCGCGCGGTTCGGCGCGAGCTTGTTGAGCCGCTCGGGAGCGAACGAGAACGCATCCGGCGCAAAGACCTCGTCGACAAGCAACTGCACGGCCTCACGCTGCCGGTCGGCCGGGACGGGCGTGAACGGCGACCGCCCGCTCGGATCGCCCTTGTGATCGCGTGCCACGTACGAGCCGCCCACCATCTTCGTCACCGGCATGAGCGCCCCGTACCGCTCGAAGAGGAGCGATGTCATCGCGCTCCGCAGGCGGACGTAGCGGTCGCCCTCCTGCACGAGCCGCTCGTCGAGCTTCGGCGCCACGTCGCGGACGAGTGCGGCCCGATCGTCGGCAAACTGGAGCGGGTCGGAGCCGAGTTCCCAGGCGTTGGTGAGCGGGTCCACGGCGTACGGGCCGAGCCAGGTGTCCTCGTCGGTGCCATAGGTGTGCTTCGGGTCGCTGGCCCGCCGCGCGATGGCATCGAGCGCGTCCTGCTCGGCCACAGGGTCCGTCACGAGCTCTCCGTCGTTCACGACGGACCGATACGCGTAGTTCACGGCCCATTCGTCGTATGTGCCGACCTCCTTGTTCCAGTAGTGCCCCTGCGCCTCGGCGTCGAGTGCGATGTTGACGGGCGCGTAGTCCATCACCGACAGGCTCAGGCCGTTCTCGCGCGTGTACTGCTCGTCGTGGAGCCGGTCGTACGGGATGCCGCTCGACGCCTTGAAGTTGTGCCGCAGCCCAATCGTGTGGCCCACCTCGTGCATGACGAGGTCGCGGATGGCGTCGCCAAGGTATTCCTCGGGCAGCGCCGTGCCGCCGTCGATCACCCCCCGACCGATAAGCAACGCGCGCTGCAGGCCGATCTGATGGGCCTTTCCGCGCTCGGCCTGACAGAGCCGCCCGGCCAGGTGGTCCGGCATCATCCGATGCAGCTTCGGGTCGGGGCGGAGCGCCTGCGTCATCGTCTCCGGCGTGAGCTGCTCGTAGCCGCGCATCCACCCGCGCACGAACCCCGACGAGATGAGCACGTCGGCGTTCAGAATCTCGCCCGTCCGCGGGTCCGTCTGCGACGGGCCGATGGCATACCCCATCTGGTGGGCCGCCGTCCAGCGCACCGTCGAGTAGCGCACGTCCTCGGCACTCCAGGTCGAATCGTCCGGCGCCTCTTTCGCGACGATGGCGTTGGTGTAGCCGGCCGCCTCGAAGGCCTTGTTCCACGCCTCGATGCCCTGCTTCACGTACGGGCGGTACGGCTCCGGCACGCTCCGGTCCACGTAAAAGACGATCG
>JAAAPH010000466.1 GCA_009908415.1 Bacteroidota bacterium | reverse complement strand
CTGGTAATCTTGCATCTGGCGACTGACAGTAAAGTAGAGCGGGGCCAGTGCCTGGGTAATGGATACCGAGGGGTCATCGCTATTGAGGTAGCCGTCGTCTAAAATCTGAGCAAAGCGCGTCGAGTCGACCAAGGCGCTATTTTCCACGAGCCGCTGGGCCACCTGTTGGGGCGTCTGGTTCTGCAGGACGCGCCGCACGGTCGGGTCGCTGTCGCCAAGCTGCTCACGCACCTCGCGGAGACGCGTTGTGATGAAGGCTTCCTCCACCTCGGCGGGCCAGTCTTTTACGTTGAGCGCGTCTTCACGAATCTCCTCCAACCGGTCCGCGGGGGCGCCGCGCCGCCGCAGCAGCGTGTAATAGTAACCATACACGCCGCGCGTGAGGACGCGCGAGCCCAGTTGCGAGCTCGTGAAGAAACTAAAGGCGGCGGCTTTCCGCGCGGAGGGGCGCTTCGACTGCTGCAGCAACTCGACCTCATTGATCACGTCGCCGTAGTCCCCCCGAAGCGAGTCGGTCGACATGATCTCGCCGTGCAACGTGCGCTCGGACGCCGCGCGGCGGGCGATCAGGTACGGATCATGGAGGCCCCGCAGCTGACCGCGAGTCGACTTGAGCGAGTTCTCGATGGAAAAGTACAGATTGCGCAGTTCGTACTGATCGGCCTCCTCCGGATTGTCTTGGACGTACGGGCGCAGGATATCGGCCCGCCGCTGGAGCGCGTCGAGTTGGGGCGGCAGGCTAAACTCGCGCTCAAACTGAAGCTGGCTGATCGTATTAAGGCGGCTCGTCGATCCCGGATTCCCGACGACAAAGACCGCATCGCCTTCCTGGGCGCCCGAGGGGTCCCACGCAAAGTGATTGGGCGTCTGGAGCGGCCGGCCGTCCTCATTGTAGGCCCGGAAGAACGCCATGTCGAGGTTGTAGCGCGGATACGTGAAGTTATCCGGAGAGCCCCCAAAGAAACCAACCTGAAGCTCCGGAGCCATCACGAGTCGCACGTCTTCGTAGCGCCGAAACGTGTAGGCCGAGTACCGGCTGCCGCTGTACAGCCCCGTAATCTCGACGCGCAACTGCTCATCGCGTTGTTTCGCGGCCTGGGTCATCTGCTCCTGGAGGCGCTCGACCTGCTGCTGGCGCTGCTGCGCCCGCGCATCCCCGCTCCGGATCCGGCTCTCTTGCTCGACTGCGTAGACCCGGTCGGTCACATCTTCGATCTCGACCAACTGCTCGACGTACAGGTCGGGAACGCGGCGCTCGGCCTCCATACGCTCGGCGTAGAACCCGTTATCAAGCAGGTTTTCGCCGGACTTGCTCACCTTGGTAATGCTCTCACGCCCGCAGTGGTGGTTCGTCATGATGAGCCCGTTGGGCGAGACGAACGACCCCGAGCAGTTGCCGCCAAAGCGAAGGGCCCCGAGCCGCGCCTTGCGGAACCAGGTGGAGTCGGGACGGAAGCCATAGCGTTCCGCGAAGTAATCGACCGGGGGATTTTCAAACGTCCACATCTTGCCCTGATCGAAGCGCTGCGCCTCCACCGTGTCGTACCCGGCGGGCATGGCCACGACCGGCTCCTCGGCACGCGGCATCGAGTCGCCCTCCGTCGACGGAATGGGCTCGGGGCGCTGCGTGACCGTGACGGTTTCGCTGGTGCCCAGGCACCCGGTCAGCGTGAGCAGAGCGGCCAGCACAAGGAGTCGCAGGGGATGGAGCAAGCGGGACGTGTCCATAGTGGTTGAGCCAGTAAAGTTCAGCAAAGATACAGGCGGCGGAGATCGGCTACGGAGCACTCGCGGCGGTGGCATCGGCGGCCGACTCCGACTCCACGAACGGCCCGCCGGTAACCTCCAGCACGAGCCGGTCGGCATCGTAGACCTCATCGAGCGCCTCCAACATACCCCGCACATCGACCGACACGGTGCGCATGCCTTGGTCGGGCATGTAGATGTAGTCGCCCGCCAGGCTTTCGATGTTCCCATCGAAGATGAGACCCACCAACTCCAGGTCGGCGTTCAGGAGCGGCGAGCCCGAGTTGCCGCCCGTAATGTCGTTGGTCGAAACCAGATTGACCGGCGTGGCCCGCTCAAACCCCTCGGGCGGATTTAGCCAGCGGTCCGGGAGGTCCCACTCCGAGCCGGGGCCGTGATTGGCGTAGTGCTCGTACAGGCCGTAAAAGGTAGTGTACGGGGGCGCGACGGTGCCGTTGTATTCGTAGCTGCGCACCACCCCGTCCGCGATCCGAAGCGAGAAGCTCGCATCCGGCGGCACGTCCGTGCCGTAGATGGCGAAACGGGCCTGGCCGAGCTGGCGGGCGACCTCCTGCTGGCGCGCGCTGAGTCCGGCCCACGCGCTTTGATACGCCTGGAACCGCGGCCGAAAGGCTTCGACGAGTTGCAGGGCCGGGTCGTCCGCCGAAAGGCTCCCGACGTCGAGCGCTTGCGCCGTCTGGGCCGAGTCGGCCAGCACCGAGTTTGTGGCGATCTGCTGCGCCACGACCGCCGGCGACTGGCCCTGCAGCGCGTTCTGCACGATGGAATGGTCGCTGCCAAAGTAGGTCTGGAAATCCTGGAGCCTGTGCACCAGGAAGCGC
>JAAAPH010000237.1 GCA_009908415.1 Bacteroidota bacterium | reverse complement strand
ATTGGTGCCGAGGTCGGCAGGTTGCGCCCGATCGACGCGTTCGCCTGCCGGAATGCATCCGTCAGGTTGTTGATGTAGAAGTTGCCCGCCTTGTACTCGAACAGGGTGGATAGCTCGAAATTCTGCAAGAACCCGATGTCGACGCCGAAGGCGCCCTGCCAGTCCGGCGTGGGCTTGCCCAGGAAGAAGTCTGTGGCCGAGCCCGTCGGGCTCAGGACGTTGCCCTCGCCGTCCACGTTCTGCGCGATGAGGACCGTGGACGGATCATTAGGCAGGCCGTCTTCCAGCGCCTGCTCGGTGGTCAGGCCATCCAGATAGCCGAACAGAAACTCTTCGGTGTCCGGCTGCCCGTCGCCGTTCAGGTCCACAGGCAAGGTGCCTTCCGGCGTGTCGCGCAGTTGCACGCCAAAGTGGGTCCCTGGCGCAAAGCCTTCGACGAGGTAGTTGCGATACCGCGGATAGCTACCGCCCACCTTGATCGGCGGCGCACCGCCCAAGTCGGTGACTCGCTCCCACAGGTACGACGTATTGGCAAACACGTCGATGGAGATGTTCTCTTGATTCAGCACGAGCCCGCGCACAGCCAGCTCCACGCCCTGCCCCTTGAGCTCGCCAATGTTGACGATCTGCGGGCTGCGGAAGCCCCCGCTGGGCGCGAATTGCCGGTTCACGAGCGCATCGGAAACCGTCCGGTTCCAGTACGTCCCCTCAAGCGCGACCCGGTCGTCTAGGAGCCCAAGCTCGGTGCCCACCTC
Source organism: Bacteroidota bacterium (assembly GCA_009908415.1). Taxonomy (GTDB): domain Bacteria; phylum Bacteroidota; class Rhodothermia; order Rhodothermales; family Salinibacteraceae; genus JAAAPH01. The sequence goes on along the minus strand of JAAAPH010000237.1, from coordinate 1,840 downwards.
CCACTCGGTGGAGATCTCCGGCTCCAGGTTCGGATTCCCCAGATTGTTGGGCCCGACGCCCGCGCCGGACACGGAGTTAAGGGCTTGGTAGGTCGTCAGCGCATCGAAGGCGCCGGGCTGCAGCCCCGACTGCCCCAAGGCAGCGCGGAACCGAAGCGAGGACAGCGGCCCAACCGGGCCGTTCCAGAACGGCGCATCCGACGGGATGAACGACACGGCGGCCTTCGGATAGAGCACGCCGCTGAACTCCGAACCGAACGCACTATTGGCGTCGTACCGTGCACCGACGGTCAGGAATACAAAGTCGTTATAACCGACCTGCTCCTGGGCAAAGATGCCGGCGTTAACGATCTCGGAGAACGACTCGATGATGTTTTGGGTGGCCGCGGCCGAGGTCACCTCAAAGCCCGGGCCCGGCAGGTTCAGGCCACGCCCGGACTCCAACGTATTCCGGTCGATGAAGCCCTGTACGCCGACTGTCAGGTCTGAGCTGAACAGCGGCGTTAGTTGATTCTGAAGCTTGGCCTTCGTGTCGAGGGTCAGTTGAAGGGTGTTGTTCGTCGCGTACCGCTTGGCGCCCTCGACCTCGGTGGTGGTGAACCCGTCCACGTTCCAACCGAAGGGGCGGAATTCCGTGCTCGATGTGTTCGTGTAATCGATGCCGAAAATGCCGTCGAGCGTGAGGACGTCCAGCGGCCGGTAGTTCAGGTTGAACGAGCCGTTGAAGTGGCGCGCGGCCTGCTCGGTCGTCTGCTGCACGGATTCTGCGACGGACGCGAACGCGATGGTGCCCGTCTGGTTGTTTTCCGCCACCAGCTCGGGCTTGCTGAACTGGGCCAGCGAAATCGTCCCGTAGATGTTGTTGTTCGTCTGCAGCGTCTCGAAGTCCGTATCGCTGTACCCGGCCGTAACGCGCAGCCGGAGGTCATCGCTGGGCAACACCTCAATGTTCATGAGCCCCTGCGCGCGCTGGATGGCGTCGTTGGCGCGCGTGAAGGCACCCTGCGGCATGATGCTTGGGTCGCCCGAAAAGGGTCCGTCTTCGCTCAAGAAGCGGCCGGTCACCATGTAGGTGACGCCGCCGAGGTCGGTGTCGCCCCCACCGCGAACGAGGCCCGAGTACTCCTGCGCGAAGCCCGTCCCGATGAGCCGATCGGGGAAGTTCTCCCGAACGAGCTGGAACGGGTTCACGTTCTTGCCCAGCACGTTGTTGACGTTATCCGCCTGCTCCTGCGTGCGCGGGAACCCGACCTGGTCGGGATACACATCCGGCGAGCTGATCGCCGTCAGCCGGCTGCCGAAGGTAAACTGCGGCGGACCGGCCGTGCCGCGCTTGGTGAACACTTGGATGACGCCGTTGGACGCCTCGGTGCCAAAGAGGGTCGCGGCGGCCGCGCCTTTGAGCACCTCGACGCGCGCAATCGCTTCGGGCGGAATGTCGTCCAGGCGAGACGGCGAGCCGCCGCCCCCTGCCCCAACGTATCCGCCGCCGAAGCCGCCGCCGTTGTTGGCGCGCACGCCGTCGATGTAGATGAGCGGCTCGTTGCTCTGCGAGAGGCTAGCCGACCCGCGGATGCGGATGCGCGTGCCTTCACCGGTCAAGCCGCCCGACGGGAGCGCCACCATGCCGGGCTCGCGCCCTTGCAAGAGGTCCGAAAAGCTCTGGATGGGAGCGTTCTCTAGCGACGCGGCGTTGATGGTCGCGATCGTGTTCCCCAGTGTGCGTTTCTCCACCGGACCACCGGTACCGGTCACAACCACCTCGTTCAAATCGATGGAGCTGGGCGTGAGCGTGAAGTCTACCGTCACGGTTTCGTCAGCGCTCACCTCGACCTCGCGC
>JAAAPH010000113.1 GCA_009908415.1 Bacteroidota bacterium | reverse complement strand
CGTTCTCGGCGAGCGCATAGTAGCGCACCACCGAGCCGTCTTTGTTCCGCCGCTGGGTCGTCCGCAGATACATGCCCACGAGGCTGGCGTGTCGCGACCGCTGAAGCAAGCGAAAACGGCTTGAGCGTGTGCCCACAAGATTGCGCGCCGAACGGCACCCCGCGGCGACCGGGAATCGAGCGAACTCAACAGCTTGGCGCGCCAGCTACCCCGCCGGAACCCCTGAAATGTGCCCATCGGTCGCAAACTCGGGCAAAGGGGTCCGTTCCGAATGTCGCTGGACAAACCGTAGACCGGGGTAATTCGGGCCTTCTCGGCAGCTGCGGAAGCCGCTAAATTTTTATGAAAATGGTTGTGGCCACTCAGTGTCGGGCTGACCCTCGGATGATTCACCGCCAGATCGCCGATGCGAATAGCGGTCGCATGAGCTGGATGGATGCGCTGCGAGGCTGCGCCATCCTGCTCGTCATCTTCGATCACGGCCTCGGCCAGGCCGCCAAGGGCGGGCTCGCTGAACCGCAGTGGGCCGCCACGCTCTCGATGATCTTCCATCCCCTGCGCATGCCCTTGATGGTGTTCCTGTCGGGGATGCTGCTCGCTCGCTCGCTCGACAAGGGCCCGCGCGCCTTCGTGCGCGGCAAGGTCCACAACATACTTTACCCTTATTTCCTCTGGGCGCTCGTGTATTACGGGCTATGGTTCGCTGCGGCGCCAGTGGCGACGGTGGAGCGCGAGTTGAGCGACGTCCTCAACATCTTCTACAGCCCGCCGAATCATATGTGGTTTTTATATTACCTCTTCATCTATTATCTGCTGGCGATGGCCCTGCGCGCGGTGCCGAACCTGCTGTTGGCCAGCGTTTCGCTGGGTATCTCGTTTTTGTTCGACATGCGGGACATGGACCAATTCCAGCGCTTCTTCTTCCTATTCGCCTTTTTCCTGCTGGGCGATCTGGTGACGCGCCATGCCGAACGAGTGCTCCGGACGCTGCGCGAGCCGCGTGTCTTCGCGCTCCTCGTCGCCGGCAGCGTCGGCCTCGTCGTTCTCGCCTTGATGGGCATGTCGTCGCGCTACCAGCTCACCAGCCTGCCTTTCGCCTGCGCCGGCATCGGCCTGGCGATCGTGGTCTTCTACCTCTGGCGCCCGTACCGGTTCATCGATCGGTTGGCGTTCGTCGGACGCCACTCGCTGCAGGCCTACATCCTGCACTGGCTGTTCCTGGCGGCGGGGTACGTCGCGGTCGCCAAGCTGACGGCGATCACGAGGCCGACGGCGATGTTCCTCGCGGTGACGACCATCGGCTACGTCGCCAGCTTCGTGAGCATCGTCGTGATCCGTCGGCTCCAGCTCCAGTGGCTCTTCTCCTGGCCCCGGGAAGGACTGCCGACGGCCGTGCGCGCCTCGCTGACGCTACGGACCTGAGCGCTGCCGCGGCGCCGGATCTGGATCCGTGGCGTGTAGTGGGATATGCGCAGCTCCGCGATGACGTCGGTGTCGCCGGCCGTCCATGGTAGATCGGTGGGATAGGGTGACCGATGGTCCGGGTCGTGTCGCCGCTCGCCATGCGTGTTCACTCGAAAGGTTCTCGTCCATGGAGCGTGTCCTCGTCACCGGCGCCGGCGGCTACATCGGCACCACGCTCGTCCCGATGCTGCTGGCGGCAGGCTATCGGGTGCGCGCGCTGGACCGCTACTTCTTCGGCCGCGATCTCCTGCCGGAACACCCCGCGCTCGAGCTGGTGCGCGCCGACAGCCGGCGGCTGGAGCCGGCGCACCTCGAGGACGTCGATCACGTCGTCGATCTCGTCGCCATCTCCAACGATCCGAGCGGCGAGCTCTTCCAGGACGCGACCTACGAGATCAACCACCGTTCGCGGGTGCACTGCGCCGAGATGGCCAAGGCGGCGGGGGTCCAACGCTACGTCCTGCCGTCGTCGTGCAGCATCTACGGTTTCCAGGAGCCGGGGGTGATCTGCGACGAGACCTTCGCGACCAATCCGCTCACCACCTACGCCAAGGCCAACGAGATGGCCGAGCAGGGGGTGCTGCAGCTCGCCTCCGACGATTTCTGCGTCGTGGTGCTGCGCCAAGCCACGGTCTACGGCTACAGCCCGCGGATGCGCTTCGACCTCGCCATCAACGGCATGACCTACGGTGCCTGGAAGACCGGCGTGCTGCCGCTGATGCGCGACGGCTCGCAATGGCGGCCGATGGTCCACGTCCGCGACACCGCCCGCGCCCAGATGTTCATGCTGCGCACCCCGCGCGAGCGGATCAACGGCGAGCTCCTCAACGTCGGCTCGGACGTCAACAACTACCAGCTCGGTCCGCTCGCCGAGCGCATCTGCGCGACCCTGCCCAACGACATCCGCATCGAGTGGTACGGCGATCCGGACCACCGCTCCTACCGGGTCGCCTTCGACAAAATCGAAGCGCTCGGCTGGCGCGCGGAACTCACTGCCGAAGACGGCGCTCGTGAAATCTGCGAGAAGCTCGAAGCGGGAGAGGTCGACAAGACCACCGACACCCTCACGCTCGAATGGTACAAGGAACTCACCCGCTGGCATCGCATCATCAAGGAGACCGAACTGCACGGCGGC
>JAAAPH010000425.1 GCA_009908415.1 Bacteroidota bacterium | reverse complement strand
GGCAAGCGCGGATGTCGTCGCGCGTGAGGCCGTCGTACTCGTCGAGGAGGTCGTCGACCGTCGCGCCGTGCGCCAGTTGATTGAGGATGTGCTGTACGGTCAGTCGCGTGCCGCGGATGACGGGTTTGCCGACCATCACGTCGGGGTCGACCGCGATGCGCTGGAGGAGTTGCTCGTCATTCATGGAATCAAATCGCTGGGATCACGTCATTACGTCGCGTAGCGTTACTGACAGGGGCGCCTGGTCCTTCGTCTGGCTGACGTTGAGAATCGAGAAGCCGATCACGTGGCCGTCGGTGTCCACCTTTTCCATGATGGCGTCGTTGTCCGTCGCGCGAAAGTGGCCCTCCTTCTGTTCAAAGAGGACGTCCAGGTAATCGCCTTCGCGGTCGTACCAGATGGTTACGTCGTTGGCCATAGGATTACCCCCTGCTTGATGGCGACTGGTGTCCGGTACGAACGAAAGTGTCAGCTACAAAGTCATGCCCGATCGGAGTCGGGCATGACATCATTATCCTTTCGGCCTTCAATCCCGCTGGCGGGTGCGCCGTACCCACGCGGTGCTGTCGGCGAGGTCGTCGCGGCCGGCCCAGCAGCCGATGAACGGCTCGTCGCGCAGGGCATCGAGCCGCTTTTTGAGGTCAGTGAGTTCCATCGTGTGCCTCACGAGTGGTGGGACGGTGTGCATCATTCTAACGGCGCCCCCACGCGTTTGATCGGTCCCGGCGCGACGACGCGGGCACGCTCTGAAGACGCGGGTGATCATTCGTCCAGCGCGTCGAGGATGGCCTGCACGTTGCGTTGGACGGCGGGCACCTCGTCCTGCACCGTCTTCCACACGATGCGCAGGTTCACGTTGGTGGATCAACTTGTCGCGCATGCCGGCCATCGCGCGCCACGGCACAGAGGGGTGACGCTCACGCACTGAATCCGGAATCCTCTTTACCTCCGTTCAGTCGCTGCGCTCGTGTGTCGCTTCGCCGATGATCTCCAACGCGCGGATGACGGCGAAGACGGTTTTCTCGTCGTCAGCGAACGCCTCGTACGTCATGCCGTCGACGAACCGCTGGGCCTTCGCGGCGGCATCACGGATGTCTTCGAGATGGCCGACGTGGGTGCGCTCGGTCATAGCGGCTCTACCTCGCGGCGGACCCGGTCGCCGATGCGGGGCTTGAGCGCGTCTTCCACGACGAGGTCCACCGGCACGCCGAGCAGGTTGCTGAGCGTATCTTCGAGCTCGACGAATTGGAGCAGCCCCGGCGTCTCGCGGAAGGTAACGAGCACGTCCAGGTCGCTGTCGGCCCGTTGCTCGTGGCGCACGTAGGAGCCGAAGAGCGCGAGCGTGTCGACGCCGTAGCGCTCGCGCAGCGCGGGAAGGTGCTGGCGCAGCGTGCGTTTGATAGCAGTCAGGGTCGACGTGCCGGGCATTAGCCTGCGCAATCGGTGTCAGAACGGGCAACATTTATTGTACGGCGGCCCCACGCGTTTGATCACTCAAGGCGCAAAGACGCGCTCGTTGTGGTACGCGATGAAATCGGACGAAGGACGGTCGTCCGGGCGGTCGGGCACGGCCTGCAGACGCTGGCCGTGGAGGCCGTAGTAGGCATCGCCATTGTCAAACTCGGCCTTAATGCGGCGGCTGACTTCGATATGGTGGTCGCTCGTGATTGTGAGGTAGCCGCGGTCGAAGAGTTGATGCAGGTCGGCGCGGAGCAGGAGGCCGTTGCTCACGCGGTGCGGGCCGGAATGCGCGTACGGCTTGATGTGCGATGCCTGCAGCGCGGGCAGCGTCTTTTCGCCCGTGAACGCGCAGCGGCGGCCGTACGCGTCGGTGACGAGCGCGCGAAAGCTGCCTTGCCCGAGGCGGTGTTGCGCAACGTAGTCGGCGCCGTAACGGACCAGTTCCTCGGCCACGACAGGCGCCTCGCTAGGCCGGTCTGATTGGGCGATCTGGGCCTGGAGGCGGTCCTGCACCTGCTGCCAAAGCCGCGCGCCCGCGCCGCGCTGCAGGTCGTAGGTTTTACCCTGCACGATGTTGGGATGCCAGTTCTCCGGCACGGGCACCCAGTCCTCGTGGGCAAAGAAGAACGGGCGCGTGAGTATGACACAGCCGATGGCAGGGTTCGGCGCGTCGTCCGCGCGGTACTGGCGTATCTTGGCAGCGAAGGCCTCAAAGTCCGGCGTGCCATTCTTGACGCCAAACGTGGACCAGGCCACGGTGAGCGGCAGCGCTGTGTATCGAATAAAAAAGCCGCCGCCCGCGATGGCGTTGTGCGGGGCCTTCAGCTTGAAGAGAAACGGTTCGCCCGGATTTAGCGCCCGGAAGCCTTGCGATCCACCGGGCCGCCAGAAGTTGACCTCCTCCGGCGCCGCAGCAGCCAGGTACTGAAACCAGTCATAATCCGTGACGCCGAGGTAGAGCTGCATGGGGCGGGCAGAATTTGGTGGAGACGTGTACGCTACGCAAAATAATGGATCGGCGGCAAAATGCCGAGCCGGACCTATGCCGCCACGTTACATCTGGGGCCCGTGATGTGTCTTGATGAAAAGCCGCCGCAGCCCCGATGCCCTACGACCCCGACCGGCACGACCGCCAGTCCCTCCGCCTG
>JAAAPH010000291.1 GCA_009908415.1 Bacteroidota bacterium | reverse complement strand
GCCCCCGCCGATCGACTACATTCGAAGCTCGGGAGGGCTCTTCTTCGACATGACGATTCACGACTTCGACATGGCGCGGTTTCTGGTCGGGAGCGAGGTCGAGGAAGTGTACACGGCCGCTGCCGTGCGCGTGGATCCCGCCATCGAGGCGGCGGGCGACCTCGACACGGCCCTGATCACGCTGCAGTTCGAGAATGGCGTCATGGGCACGATCGACAACAGCCGGGAGGCGGTGTATGGCTACGACCAGCGGGCCGAGGTCTTTGGCAGCGGCGGGCGCGTGCAATCCAGCAATCACTATCCGAACACCGCGGTCGTCAGCAACGGCACGCACGTGCGGCGCGACCTGCCGCTCAACTTTTTCATGGAGCGCTACGTCGAGAGCTATCGGGTGGAGATGGAGGCCTTCGTGGCCGCTGTGCTGGAGGACGAGCCCGTTCCGGTGGGCGGCACGGACGGGCGCGTGTCCGTCGTGATGAGCGCCGCCGCCCGAAAATCCTACGACGAGCGCCGTCCGGTGCGGCTTGCCGAGATCGAGGACGAGGTGGTGCATGATTGATAGGCCTTCCACGGATACGCGCACCGCGGTCGAAGCACTGCTCGGTGAGGAGGCTTCCACGCTCTTGGAGCACGAGTGTACGGCGGTGCCGAAGGAGGAGCTTGCGCTCCCGGGGCCCGACTTCGTGGATCGCGTGTGGCGGGGCTCCGACCGCAACCCGCGCGTCCTCCGCAGTCTGCAGGCGCTCTTCGATCAGGGGCGGCTCGGCGGGACGGGGTACCTCTCGATGCTCCCGCTCGACCACGGCATCACCCGAGGAGCCGGTAGCGCGTTTGCCGCCAACCCGCGGTACTTTGATCCGGAGCACATGCTCCAGCTCGCCATCGAGGGCGGGTGCAGCACGGTGGTCACGACCTACGGCGTGCTGGGCAGTATCGCGCGCCGGTACGCGCACAAGATTCCGCTCACGCTCAAGCTCGACCACGACGAAATATTGTCCGTGCCGCGGCGGGAGCGGAACAGCCCCTTCGCGCAGGTGGAGGCCGCCTGGGAGATGGGGTGCGTCGCTGTCGGGGCCACGGTATATTTTGGCGCGCCGCACAGCCGAGAGCGGATTACGGCCGTCTCGGCGTCGTTCGCGCGGGCGCACGAGCTTGGCATGGCGACCATCCTCTTCTGCTACCTGCGCAATTCCGCATTTCGGGCCGACGACGCCAACTACGAGCGCGCGGCGGACCTGACCGGGCAGGCCAATCACATGGGCGCAACGATCGAGGCCGACTTCGTCAAGCAAAAGCAGCCGACGCTGGATGGCGGCTACCGGGCGCTCACCATGGGCACCTCCCGCTACGGCGCGCTCGACAAGCGCATCTACACCGAGCTGTCGAGCGACCACCCCATCGACCGGACGCGCTACCAGGTGGTGAACGGCTACAGGGGCCGCTGCGGACTCATCAACTCCGGCGGCGCCAGCGGCGAGAATGATCTGCACCAAGCCGTGCGCACGGCGGTGATCAACAAGCGGGCCGGCGGCATGGGGCTCATCTCCGGCCGCAAAGCCTTCCAGAAGCCGATGAAGGAGGGGGTCGAGATCCTGCACGCGATCCAGGACGTCTATCGCTGCGACGCCATTACCATCGCCTAGCCAGACGCTTCGGCCGTCAGGCGGCGGCCCTCGACGGCTTTTTCCCTGAAATACGCCCACCAACCGGACCCATACGATGATTGATTTCCTAACGACAGGGCGTCGAGGCCTTGCGGTTGCTTTTCTCGTTTGGGCTGGACTCGCCGTGATGAGTGCGGGCGGCCTCGTTCACGCGCAAGTCACGCCGCTCCCGCGGGCCCACGCGCACAACGATTACGAGCACGACCGGCCCTTGCTGGACGCGCTCGACCGGGGCTTCGGGAGCGTGGAGGCGGATATTCATCTCGTGGATGGAGACCTGCTCGTGGCCCACGACCGGGACGAGGTGGTGCCCGGGCGCACGCTACAGGCCCTGTATTTGGATCCGCTGCGGGACCGAATCCGGGAGCAGGGCCGCGTGTATCCCGACGGGCCGTCGCTCACGCTGCTGATCGACGTAAAGTCGGCCGCGGAGCCGACCTACCGCGCGTTGCGCGAAGTGCTCCGCGGCTACGCAGCGATGCTCACGACGTACGGCCCGGACGGCGTGGAGGAAGGCCCCATTACGGCCATCATTTCGGGGAATCGAGCGCGCGCCCGCATGAAGGCGAAGGCGACCCGGTTCGCGGCCTACGACGGACGCCTAGACGACCTGACGCGGACGCCGTCGCCTGCCGCAACGTTCATCCCGCTCGTCAGCAGCCACTGGGAGGCGGTGAGTACGTGGCGGGGCGAGGGGCCGATGCCCGCGGCCGACCGCGAGCGGTTGCGGGCGCTGGTGCAGCAGGCGCACGCGCAGGGGCGGCGCATCCGGTTCTGGGCCACGGCCGACCGTCCGGCGGTGTGGCGCGAGCTCTACGCGGCCGGCGTGGACCTGCTGAACACGGACGACTTGGCCCTGCTGCAGCAGTTTTTGCTGGAGCGGTAGGACGGCAGGGGGCGGATGTCTCCGTTTCTGTTTCGTTTATTACACTTAAGGGGGTGGCAAAACAAGCCT
>JAAAPH010000029.1 GCA_009908415.1 Bacteroidota bacterium | reverse complement strand
GTACTCGGCGATGGCGCTGATGAGCTCCTGCACGTTCTCCCAGCGGACGAGGTTTTCCTGCGTGTGCTCCTTGCGCAGCTCGCTGAGCAGCCCGGCCTCCTGGATCAGGTCGCGCGCCAGTTCGTCGGCCGGGGCGTCTTCGGCCTTCGCGGCGTACTTGGCGATGAGGAAGCGGAATTTTCCGACCGCGTTCTGGGCGCGCGTCGAGAGCGTGTCGATATCTTCCACCCGCTCGATGGCCTGCCATAGCGTGAGGCCCTCCTCGTTGGCGAAGCGGATCACCCGCTCCTGCGTCTTGGCCCCGATGCCGCGCGTCGGGTAATTGATGACGCGCCGGATGCTCGCCGAGTCGTTCGGGTTGACGACGAGACGCAGATACGCCATCACGTCTTTGATCTCCTTCCGCTCGTAGAACGACATCCCGCCGATCACCTGGTACGGGATGTTGGCGCGGCGCATGGCCTCCTCCAGCGAGCGGCTCTGCGCGTTCGTGCGGTAGAGCACGGCGAAGTCGCTGTACTTGAGATCCTCGCGCAGGTGCAGGTCGCGGATGCGGCGCTCAATCTTCTGCGCCTCGTCCTTCTCGGAGAGCGCCTCCAAGAGCGTCACGGGCTCGCCCGCGTCGTTCTCCGTCCAGAGCGACTTCTCCAGCTGGTCCTCGTTCTGGTCGATGATGGAGTCGGCCAGCTTCAGGATCTTCTGCGTCGAGCGGTAATTCTGCTCCAGGCGGATCGTGGTGGCGTCCGGGTAGTCGCGCTCGAAGGAGAGGATGTTGGTGATGTCGGCGCCGCGGAAGGCGTAGATGCTCTGCGCGTCGTCGCCCACCACACACAGGTTCTGGTGCCCGCCGGCGAGCTTCTTGGCGAGGACGTACTGCGCGTGGTTCGTGTCCTGGTACTCGTCGATGTGGATGTACTGCCAGCGCTGCTGATATTTCTCCAACACGTCCTCGTGCTGGTCGAACAGCTCGACGGGCTTGATGAGGAGGTCGTCGAAGTCCATGGCGTTGGACTGGCGGAGCGTCTGCTGGTAACCGGGGTACACCTGCGCGGCCTTCTCCTGCATGGCGCCGCGGGCCATGTTGGCGTACTCCTGCGGGGTGATCATCTCGTTCTTCGCGCTGGAGATGAGCCGCTGGATGGTACGCGGCTTGAACCGGCTCGTGTCGATATTCAACCGGTTCAGCTGCGCCTTGACGATGCGCTTCGAGTCGTCCGTGTCGTAGATCGAGAAGTCGCGCGAGTAGCCGATCTTGTCGCCTTCGCGGCGCAGCAGTCGCGCAAACGAGGCGTGGAACGTGCCGACCCACATGCCTTTCGTCCGCTCGCCGACGAGTTGCTGGACGCGCGCCTTCATCTCGCGCGCTGCCTTGTTCGTGAAGGTGAGGGCGATGATCTCGTGCGGCTGCGCCTTGCCGGCAGCCAGCAGATAGGCGATGCGATGCGTGAGCGTCCGCGTCTTGCCCGAACCCGGCCCGGCGATGATCATCACGGGGCCATCGGTGGCCTGGACGGCTTTGCGCTGCTCGGGATTGAGGCCCCCCAGAATCTGCGCGGCGGCCTCGTCGTCGGCCACGGAGGAGGACGTGGGGGCTTCGCGGGAGAGTTCGATGCGACGCATGCGTGGGCGACGGTTATGATGGGAGAGGGCCTTCGACATCACATGGTACACACAGGGGGTGCACCACGTTGGCTAAGATAGACGAAATCGCCGGGAAATGAAACGAGGACGCCCCGCTCCTTACAGGGCTGTAATTCCTCATCGGATGGCGAAACGCCCCGCCCTCAGCCCGTTTGCGCCCCACACGAGCCGTGAACGATCGACGCGTAGGAGACTGATCCCCGGCCGCGGACGGTCCCCAACTCGCTGTCCTGATCGCGTCGACACCATGATTCAGCGCCTCATTGGTCTCTTCATTCCACGCAACACCGCCATGCCTACGATGGACATCCCCGATGCGATTGCACGCTCTCTGTTCGAACGCGCCGCCGACCTCGCCTTCAACTCGATCATGGTTACGCAAGCCACCGATGACGCAGGCGGCTCGACGATCATTTACGTGAACGATGGCTTCACCGAGATGACGGGCTATGCGCCCGACGAGGTGATCGGCGAGACGCCGGGCATGCTACAGGGCCCGAAGACGGAGCGGTCCGAGTTGGACCGGCTCGACGCGAAGATGCAGGCCGGCGAGCCCTTCCACGGCGAGACGATCAACTACCGGAAGGACGGCTCCGAATTTATCATCGAGTGGAAGGTGGCGCCCATCGTGCACGACGGCGGCATCACGCACTACGTCTCCGTACAGCGGGACGTGACAGCCCTCCGCGCCGCCGAGCAGGCTGAGGGCACTGCGGCCTCAACATCCTGACGGCCCTGGCTACCAGGCTCTTCTTGGCCGCCAAGTTAGAACAATATTCGTTGGGATCCGCGTCGCGGCCTCCTATCTTGAAGAGGCATTGCCTCTCTCGCTCAACCGCGCATGCCATTATGACCGCTCGCTTTCGCGCTGCCGCGAGCTTACTGCTCGTCGGCCTGCTGTTCCTCTCCACCGCCCGTGCCCAGCAACGCGAGCCTGCCCCCGCGGAGGACCCCGCACACAACCTGGCGGTCTTCAGAT
>JAAAPH010000322.1 GCA_009908415.1 Bacteroidota bacterium | reverse complement strand
CCAGGGAAGCAGCGAGACGAAGCCGTGCTCGGTGGGCGTGCCATCGCGGTGCGGCGTGACGGCCGGTTGCCAGTTGCCATCGGGCGTCGCTTGTGTGAGACGGACGTCGTAGGCAAACACGCCGGGGCCGCTGCTTTCCAGATAGTGCGCCACGTGCCGTCCGTCGGGGAGCGGGCGCAGCGAGGGCACATCGGCCCAGTTGACGAACCAGTCGGTGCCGGTAGCCACGGTCTTCGGCTCCGACCAGGAGGAGCCGTCGAATGCGGCGTACTGGAAGGCATCCCGGGTCGAGTCGACCGGCTCGATCCAACTCAGCCCCACTCGCTCGCCAGGGCCCGCGAAGAGATGCGGTTGTCCGCTGCCGGGGCCAGCGGGCGCCTCCATCTGTTGGCCGACGGGGGCAGACGGCCGCTCGGGCTGACACCCGATGAGGAGCAGGCAAAGACCAAGGAGGTAGGGGGCACAGCGTATCGGCATAGCAAGGAGGGGGAGGGAGGACGATTAGGTGGTAGGGGAATCGGAGGGCGGTGCGGTTTCGGCCTCGGCGCGGCGGGTGCGGCGCTGCAGCGCGCGAACACTTACGCCTTGCCACAAGAGGCACAGTAGGCCGCCCGCGACGAATAGCACAAACTGGGCGGCATGCGTGAGCACAGCATACGTGGCCGCATCGGCGCGGGGCATCGCAAACAGGATAATGAGCGCCTCCGTGGTAATGAAGTGATACGAGCCGACACCCCCCGGCGAGGGGACCACAATGCCGAGCGCGCCGATCGCCATGAGCGCCCACGCATCGAGCAAGGTGATGTCGTAGGGGCCGGCTGTACCGAGCATCACGAACGGCCAGTAGGCCATCAGCACGTAGCCCCCCCACATGCCGAGGGTGGTGCCCACCAGCACGCCGCGGCGCGGTGACCGCCACAACGTCGACACCCCGTTGCGAAAGGCAACGAGCGCCGGCTGCACCGTCGACGTCCACAGCTGCCGCATGGCCGACGACTGGTCCTGCAGCGCGCGGTACGCCCATCCGACGAGCCCGAGGGCCAGCACGAGCAACCCGCCTCCGATGAGGGCGAGCCAGGCAAAAGGGAGGTCGGCCAATCGCTCCAGTGCAGGTTCGATAAACGACTGCCGAATCGCCGGCAACTGGGGCCACAGGATAGGAATGACGCTCAGAAGCGCCAGCAGCAGCACGGCCATGTCGAGCACGCGTTCGATGACGACCGTCCCGAAGATCGCGCTAAACGAGAGCTGGGCACGCGCCGAGAGGTTGGCCGTGCGGGCGACCTCCCCGAGGCGCGGGGCGGCGTAGTTCACCATGTAGCCGATGGTGAGCGACGTGAACGCATCGCTGAATTGCACGGAAGGAGCTCGCGCATCGCCGGTCGCATCGCCGGTTGCATCGGAGGCGGCGTCGGGCGGCAGGGCCTGGAGGAGCACCTGCCACCGCCACGCGCGCAGCCCCAAGCTGAACAGCGCGACGCCAATGAGCGGCGCGAGCCAGCGATAGTCGGCCGTACGGAACGCGTCGCCCATCCGCGAGAGGTCGACGCCCCGCAGTGCGAGGTAGAGCAGCAGCCCCGCCAGCGCGAAGCTGCCCAGTTGCATCACAAGTCGGCGTGTGCGTTTGGTCACGGTAGCAGCCGTTATGAGCGAAGGTCAACCACTTCTGCCTCCGGAGGCGGCGTGAAGGTGAACGCATCCGCAGCCAATGCGGGGTTCAGCTGAACGTCGTCGAGGCGAAAGACGACAGTCGATCCATTCTGGTCTTCGAGTTGGACACGGGTCAGCATGGCCTCCGAGCGGCGCACGTGCACCGTGGCGGCCGTGTAGTACGCCGAGGTGTCCGCGGCCGTCAGGTCGACCTCCGCGACCGAGGGGGCGCGATCCGATGCACGCATGGCCGCGATGTTGTACTGCTCCAGGTAGTCCCTGAAAATCTCATCAGGCGTGATGATGGTTTCGTCGTTTACGTACTGGTTGATGATCACTTGGTTGGCGGCCGGATCGTAGATCCAGGTGGTCGTGCCGTCGGTGACGAGCGTTTGCTGCGGCGTTTCGATGCGATACTTGGACCCTTGCAGGAGCAGGGTGCCCCGGAATGTGATCGTGTCTTCTGTGAAGGGCGAGCGCGTCTGTTGCGTGAAGGCGGCCCGAAGGCCGTCCGCCGCCTCGTAATTTTGCCGCACGCGTTGGAGGAGCGCCTCGGCCGCCTCGACGTCGGAGGGGGACTGGGCGCGGACGGGTACGTCCCCCAAGCTCATCATGAGAAGGGCAATCGGCAGGAGCAAGAGCGTTCGGCGCCAATCGCTCCCTGTTGACAAGATCATCATCGGGTCAGGTTACAAATGCAAGAAAACGTCCTCGTTAGTGGACCATCCGCGCGGTACGAGGCCGCACCCCGCTGTCGAACGCCTTCTGCCCGAGTTGCCATGTGCGCGTCCCCTGCAGGCTCACCGCCTCGATCGGGCGACGCCGAGCCAAATGTAAGGTCGAAAGGTGTGCAACAGAGAGGACGAGATGGTCAGGCATCGAGCGGATAAGCGGCCCGGACTGTGTGCACGGCCCCATCCGGCGTAAGCGTACTTTCGTACAGGTAAAAACGATCCACCGGAAACGCATCGAGCGGCGG
>JAAAPH010000106.1 GCA_009908415.1 Bacteroidota bacterium | reverse complement strand
CTCGACGGCGTTTGCCGGTTCCGTCAGAACAACCGGTGGTTTGCCGGACAGACGGCGCCGCAGTCGAGCAACGGTTCGGGCGGCATCTTTGTTCACGCTTGGATTGGCGGACGTAAGGTCGAAGGCAGTAACATTATTATCGAGCACATCCGATTTATAGATGGACGCGATCGTGCTAGTTCCGGAGGCGCGCTCGACATCACTAGGGATGGCTCTCCTCAACGCAGTGTGCTGTTAAGGAATTGTTCGTTTTGGTGGGGTGTTGATGAAACAGTAGCTTTTGCACCGGGTTGGGACGGTGGCCGTCAAGATCAGATGAGCGTCATTGACTGTATGTTTCCCGAGCCTACGTGGTTCAGCGGTGACGATCCTCGTGGAAAGCCACTTTTTCACAAGTATGGTGCGCATCGTTTCGAGTATCGTGGCATGTTCGTGCCCGGCTATAAAATCCGCGCACCGGGTTGTAAATTCTATATGTCGGCTTCGTTTTGTAATATTGTCGGATATGAAGGGAGCGTCCCGCCGGTTTATCTGATGAAGCAGCCGCCGTGGTGGGGTAGCACGATTGGCGACCGCCCGGATTTAGCACCAGCGGGCTTCTGGTTATTCCACTCGGGTAATTGGGTAATTGGAGGCCCCCAACATGATGCTGATACGTCGATGAATGATTTGGCCATCGCGTTCGTGCCCAACGCAGGCCGATGGGATTACAGTATTTGGTTTGTTACGCACACGATTTCAGGTAACTCTGACAGTTTCAGTAAACGAGTTGACGGATCAGTCGTTCCGGTCGACACGAAATTCGATCGCGACGGTCATACCTTCTATGACGCATACACCGAGCCGCAGTTGTGGCCGTACCGGGCGCCGTTCCCGAGCGAAGACACGGTGGCAAACGTCGTCAATCATTGCGGGCCGTGGCCTGGAGATCGACACGCGGGTGAACAGCGCATAATCCAGACGTTTCAGGACGGTGGCAGCCTCGTCTATACGTTCAGTGGCGAGCGCATTGTGCCGGAGGATCACCCGGACGGGCAGATGGCTTCGGCTTCGCGAACGCCGGGTTCAAACCTGCCGGCCAATCCCTTCGACACCGACACCAACGGCTTGACGGTGATCGAGAATTGGTTGGAGCAGCAGCACATCGCGGTCGGCGGTGCGCCTTACGAAGACTTCGGAAAGCGCCTTCGCTTTCCGTGGGGTGGGATCGTCACGGTCGAAACGAACGGCACCGTTACCTTTGAGCCCGAAGACATGGCGGCCGGGCGCGAAGGTGTGATTGAGGTCACCCGCGCGGACGGGTCGACCGTTACGGTGACGTGTAGGGCGGTGTGAGGCGAGGCCGGGCGGCGGTACCGTCCGACAGCGCCACGCCGCCCTCGGCTCAGGAATCCGTCGGCTGCGACGCGGTCGAAATGTGGCCCAGGGCCGCACCGAGCGTGCTGGAGCCGGGCTTGGGGGTCGCGAGCAAGATCTCGTAGAGCCGGTGCGTCGCCGAGACGACCTCAGGCCAGCTCGCGAAGGCCTTGCGATCGACGGTGAAAGCCGCGGCGTCGGCCCAGGCATCGCGCAGCTTGTCGGCGAGCGCCTCGGCGTCGCCGACGGCGAAGAAGTGGTGCGCCGCGATGGGGAGATCGCGGTTCTCGACGATGTCGCTCACCAGGATCGGACTGCCGTGGCTCACCGCCTCGAGGATGGCGTTGGAGAAGCCTTCGTGGCGCGAACTGTTCACGTAGAGCCGGCAGGCGGCGTAGAGCCCGCCGAGTTCCTCGCGAGGCAACCGGCCGGTAAAGACCACCCCATCGCTCCCGAGCTTCTGCAGGTGTTCGAGATAACCGGAGGCGTCGTCGCCGCCGACGATCACGAGCTTGGCAAGCTCGGGTGAGCGCGTCCTCGCCGCCTCGAAGGCGGTGATCAGCGTCTCGAAGTCTTTTTGCCAAGTGACACGGCCGACGGCGAGCACGAAGCGGGCGGGATTGAGGTCGAAGCGTGCGAGCGCGTGGTCGTCGGGCGTCACCTCGACCGCGTCGACGGCGTTGGGGATCACCACCACGCGCTCACCCACCCCGACCTTTTGCAGCCGCTCGCGCAGGCTGGGGGTGACCGCGATGACCGCGTCGGCCCAACGCAGCTGCCATTCGCACCAGCGAAAGCCGAGCCGGCCCAGCCATCCCCACTTGGCGTTGACGTAATCGGCGGAACCGTAGCGTACCACCACCCGCCGCGCGACCACGCGGTAGAACCAGAGGAAGAAAGCGGCGTTCAGCCCCTGGCAGTGGATCACGTCGGGGCGTTGCCGCGCCGTCCAGACGAGCGAGTACAGATAGTACAGGATCTTGTCGGTGCCGAAGAGCTTCCACTTCGCGACCCGGTCGATCCGGAGGCCGCGATAGGAATCGAGCTGGCAAAAATTGGCGAGACAGAGCATGCGGATGTTGTGGTCGGCAGCGAGCGCCGGAAACAGGTTCTCGGCGTTCTTCTCCGCACCACCCTCCACGCCCGGCACACCGCGGGCGCCGATCACAAGAATACGCACGGATGGAACTCCTGATCCAGACAGTCCGCGAAAGCACGTGCCAGTCTCAACGGATATGTTGCGAATGATACCTTTTTTTTACGCCTAAAAGGTACCAATGAGCGCCTTA
>JAAAPH010000068.1 GCA_009908415.1 Bacteroidota bacterium | reverse complement strand
CGGCGGCGCCGAACCACGTCACCTCCGTGCAACTCGCGAAGGAGATTCCGGGCCTCGACCTGTCGCTCCATGCCGACATGCGGTACAACGGACGCTTCTACACCGACCTCGAAAACCTGGAGCGCACCTCCAATCGCGGCGAGCGCGGCCCGGTGCCGGACTACACCATCTTCAACGCGGGCGCCACCTACGAGGTCTCCGATGCGCTGCGTCTCAAGCTAAGCGTTCGCAACCTGACCGACGCGGTCTATATCGGATCGCGCATGCACTCGAATCCACGCTTCCGCGAGGCCAACCTCAGCACCGGCATTCTTCCCGGTCCCCGCCGCCAGATCAATCTCTCGATTCAGTACGACTTCTGATTCCGCATCCTGCCTCCGCGCGATGCGCGAATCACACACGCCCTCCGGATCGCGGAGGGCCATTCTTCACGCACTTGCAAACCATTCCCACTACGCAACATGCAACCTTCCTGCTTCCACTATACACGAGCCCTGCTGCTCCCCGTGCTGGCCTTCGGGCTGATCCTTGCGGGTTGCGACAGCAGCGGCTCGAACGGAAACGACGAGCCTACGACGCCCTCGTTCGAGTTCGCGTATCCGTCCAACAACTACGGCGCATCGACCGTCGTTAATCTGCTCGCCTTTGACCTGGGCGTCCGTGCCGAGCAGGCCACCGGCAATCCAGAAAGCACGTTTTTGGAGCTGTACACCGGCGGGGCCGACGATGAGCCGATCCTGGCCACGCAGGTGCAGAGCATCGCGACCGAAGGCCAGAGCGTCTACGGCGACATTGCCGGCGGCGTCGATCTCTCTGCCCTAGTCAACACGGACGATCTCATCCGCGGCGATCAACTGGACGCGGCCGACACGCCCAACGACGGGGCGGCCGTCAACACAGACGAACTCCTGCGGTACTACTTTCAACTGGCCGGTGCCGAGACGCAAGAGGATGTCGCCCGGACGGACAACGGCTTCGTCCTGAACCAGTTTGCCGAGAAGATGCTGCTGGGGACGCCGCTCTACGAGGAAGGCGCGACGATTCTGAGCAACTTTGCCGACGGCTCGGCCTCCTCGGTGGATCAGTGGGACATGGCCTTCGGGTACTTCGGCTTTCCGCGTAGCCTGGAGCCGTTTCTTGACTATGCCAACGGCACCGAAGGGCTCGCCGACGGCGCCGCTGCCCGCGACGTGGACGACAACGGCTCGGTCGATCTGACGAGCGAGTATATCCACACCTGGGCCAGCTATGCCATCGAACGGGCCGCGGCCGCCGAAAACAACGGGCAGCCCAACGACTTCGCCCGCGATGCGTTCAACGCCTTCGTGCAGGGGCGTGAGGCCATTGAGAACGGCGACGATCCGTCGGGGCACGCTCAGACGGCGCTTGCGGCCTGGGAGGCCACCGTGGCCGTTAATGTGATCCACTACATCAACTCCATGCGGGGGGACCTGGCAAACCTCGACGGCGCGAGCACCGTCAGCGAAGGAGACATCAGCGAGGATGCCTGGGGCGAGGCCAAGGCCTTTGGCTGGAATCTCCAGTTCTACAGCGACGCGCTCACCGAGGCGCAACTAAACACGCTGCATGAGCTGATCGGCAACGACCCGCCCTATGGCGAGTTGACCGCATCGGAGTACGTCGTCGATCTCGACGAGGCGAATCAACTCCTCGAAGACGCCTACGGCTTCAACGCCAGCAACGTGGACGTTTGGTAGGCGGTAGAATACCCTTTTCATCCTGTAGCAATGCGTAGACCTGACAGGTCATTAGGACCTGTCAGGTCTCGTGTTCTCGGTCCCATTTTCTCTGATTGCTCCGGCAAACCGTGCTGCGACGGATTCATCACACCGGCACGTTTTCCTGGGCGCTGCTGATCCTCGTGTGCATCGGCAGCCGCCTGGTCACCACGATCACCTATATCGAGGATCCAGACAGCCTGCGGTTTGCGCTCAGCGTCGCGGATGCGTACGACATCGCGGCCTTTCAGCCGCACTTCCCGGGCTATCCGGTGTTCTGGGCGGCCGCCAAACCGCTTTACGTGCTGCTGGGCTCGTTCAGCACGGCCTTCTCGGTCATCGGCGGACTGGCCACGGCCGGCCTCATCGGGGCGCTGCTCGCTCTGTGGCAGCAGCCCCTCCGCTCCGCGTACGGGCTGGCCCTTGCCGGCGCCGTGCTGCTCAACCCGCTTCTGTGGCTGATGGCCAACCGCTACATGCCGGACCTGCTGGGAACGGCATGTGCGCTGGCGGCCCTGGCCGCGTGCTTACGCGCTGGGATGAGCTCCGCGGAGCGCTTCGATGAACGCGCGGCCCTGCTTGGCGTGGTGCTCACCGGCCTGCTGGCGGGGCTCCGCCTCTCGTACGTGCCCCTCGTCGCCGTACCGGTGCTGCTCGTGCTATGGCGGTCGGCGGCGCGTGGGCGGCTTGTGCTCGCCGGCGGGGCCAGCGTCGCCGTGTGGCTCGTTCCGATGATCGTCGACACGGGCTGGGGGGCACTCATCGGGGCAGCGTGGGCCCAGACCACCGGGCACTTCACGGAGTTTGGCGGCACGGCCCAGACGGAGCCCGATGTCGGGCGGCGCACGGCCGGGTTCGTCCGCGGGCTCTGGGCCGACGGCCTCGGCGCCTGGTGGCCCGGCCGCCACCCGCTGACGGTCGCGGCGAGCGCG
>JAAAPH010000214.1 GCA_009908415.1 Bacteroidota bacterium | reverse complement strand
GAGGCGAACGCCTTCGAGAGCCAGATCCTGCACGACCCGGACGACGTGCAGACGACGAGCGGCGGCTCCTACCACGTCTACACGCCGTTCTGGAAGAAGCTGATGAAGCGCGGACTGGACCCTGGCCCGCCCCTCCCTGCGCCGGACCTCGGCCCCGAGCACGCGCCTGCCGACTGGCCCGATTCGCTCGCTCTCGATGATCTTGCCCTCCGGCCCGCAGCCCGCGACGGCGTCGACTGGGCGGATGGGCTCCACGACGCCTGGACGCCGGGCGAAGCGGCCGCCCACGAGCGGCTGCAGTACGTGCTCGATCACGTCATCGCCCCGTACGATGCCCACGACGCCGCCGAGCCGTTTCTGCAGGAGCTCGTGTGGCGCGAGTTCTCGTACCACATGCTGCATCACTACCCGAACACGCCCACCGAAAACTACAAGGACAAGTTCGACGGCTTCGGCTGGGAAGAAAACCCCGACTGGCTCGACCGCTGGCAGCGCGGGCAGACCGGCTACCCGATCGTGGATGCCGGCATGCGGCAGCTCTACGAAACGGGCTGGATGCACAACCGCGTGCGCATGATCGTCGGCTCCTTCCTCACGAAGGACCTCATGATTGGCTGGTGGCACGGCGCCGACTGGTTCTGGGACACCCTCGTCGATGGCAACCTGGCCAGCAACACGATGGGCTGGCAGTGGTCCGCCGGCTCCGGCGCCGATGCGCAGCCCTTCTTCCGCATCTTCAACCCGGTCTCGCAGGGTGAGCGCCACGACCCGAACGGCGATTACGTCCGCCGCTGGGTTCCGGAGCTCGCCGACCTGCCGACCGAACATCTCCATGCGCCGTGGGACGCCCCCGACCGGGTGCTGCGGAAAGCCGGCATCACGCTGGGCGAGACGTACCCCGCACCCATCGTCGATCACAGCGAGATGCGCGACGTGGCGCTGGCCGCGTACGACGCGGTGCGGTAATGTAATTGGCAGATCGGAGGATTGGGGGAATCGGAGCTTCAGGGAACTGGAAGGGCGGAGAAACGAAGAACCACCCAACCTTCACCGTCCCAACCTTCAACCTCCCCCCCACCGTGCCGCACGTCGAATACCGATCGTCGATCGATGCCTCTGCCGAGGCGCTCTTCCAGTGGCATGCCCGGCCGGGCGCCTTTCAGCGGCTGACGCCCCCGTGGCTGCCCATCACGCTGGAGCGGTTCGAGGGCATTCAGGATGGACAGCGCGCCGTGATCCGATTGGGCTATGGGCCCGCCTCCATCCGGTGGATCGCGGAGCACTTCGACTACGTGGAGGGCGAGCAGTTTTGCGACCGGCAGGTGCGCGGCCCGTTCGAGGCGTGGACGCACGTGCATCGCATGGAGCCGGACGGCCCGGATGCCAGCACGCTCATCGACGCCATCGACTATGAGCTGCCGCTCGGCGGGCTGGGCACCCTCTTCGGGAGCGGCATCGCCCGGGACGAACTCGACCGGCAGTTCACCTATCGGCACCGCATCACACAGCAGGACCTGGCCCTGCACCGGCAGTACAACCCCGGGGGGCGATCGCTCACCATCGCCGTGAGCGGCGCCTCGGGCCTCATCGGCCAGCAGCTTACCGCCTTCCTGACGACGGGCGGCCACACCGTGAAGCGACTCACCCGCTCCCGCCCCGTGGCCGACGACGGCATCTACTGGAACCCGCGCGCGGAAGCCATCGAGGCCAAGAAGCTGGAGGGCGTCGACGCCGTGATCCACCTCGCCGGCGAGAACGTGTTCGCGCTGCGGTGGACCGAGGCGAAGAAGGACAGCATCATGCATAGCCGCCGCGTAGGCACGCGCCTCCTCGCCGACGCGCTGGCCGGCCTCGACGATCCGCCCGACGTATTCCTCTCCGCCTCGGCCGTCGGTTACTACGGCGACCACGGGACGGATCCGATCACCGAGGATACCGCACCGGCCCCCGATGCCGGCTTCCTGAGCGCCGTGTGCGAGGCGTGGGAGGAAGCGACGGCTCCGGCCGCCGAGGCCGGTATCCGCACGGCACAGCTCCGCACGGGCATCGTGCTGACGCCGGCGGGCGGCGCGCTCCAGCTCATGCTGCCCGCCTTCCGTCTAGGCCTCGGCGGCCGCATCGGCGCGCCCGATCAGTACTTCCCCTGGATCGCGCTCGACGATGTCATCGGCGGCTACGTCCACGCGCTGTTCACCGAGGCCGTTGACGGCCCGGTCAACCTGACGGCTCCGGAGCCGGCCACGATGGACGCGTACGCGAAGACGCTCGCGGGCGTGCTCAACCGGCCGGCGCTGCTCAACGTGCCGGGCAGCGCTGTGCACAGGGCACTCGGCGAGGTGGCCGACGAGATGCTGCTGCAGAGCGCCCGCGTGCAGCCCACCACGCTGGAAAACACCGGGTACGCCTTCCGCTATCCCACGCTGGAGGGCGCGCTGCGGCACCTGCTCGGGAAGACAGGCGTACGGGGCTAACGTCCATGCGGGCGATCGCGCCCGACGTCCCCTTTCCCGGCCATCCGGCGGGCGACCGCCCGCCGCGAATCCACCTCCAGCTTCCGCAGTACGGCCTCCGTGTGATGGCGCGCGGTGTGCGGGCTGATGCAGAGGGCGTCGGCAATCTCGCGATTCGTCTTGCGCCGGGCCAAGAGCTGGGCCACTTCGGCCTGACGCGGCGTCAGGCCAATGG
>JAAAPH010000316.1 GCA_009908415.1 Bacteroidota bacterium | reverse complement strand
TCCAGCCCCAGCAGATACTGCCCTAGCACGAGATGACCGGAAGACGAAACCGGAAGAAATTCCGTCAGGCCCTGAATGAGCCCCAGCAACAGGGCTTCCCACCAATCCATAGAGACGTCGTTGAGCGAGGGGTCAAGCGGCACACGCGGTCAGAATCTATTGCACTGGCCATCCATGCGAAATGCGTGCCTTTGAATTACCGGTGGGTTTTAGAAAGGGTCATAGGTAGCCAGATGGCGCGCACCCCGAGAGTACTTGTTCCCTCCGGTCACGGCGCTGGGGCTCGCCGTCATGGGTGGTCGGCGGGTCCGCGGGGATCGAGCATAGAAGATCGACGATCACGCCCGGGACTGTACCGGGCTCGCTATCCGCTATTCACCATGCTCAGTCCTTCCCTCCCATGCTCCTCTTCCCTCTTCCCGCTTACCCCTTGCCATTCCCTGGAAGCCCCGGCTCCACCATCAGCACGTCCTCGCGCTCGACGCGAACCTGTCCCGGCGCGGCGCCTTTGGGGCTCGTCACGTACTTGCGCTCGGTGATCATCACGGGCACCACGCCGCTGCCGCGCGCCTTGCTGAAGTGCGCCGCAATGGCCGCCGCCACGTGCCGACGCCGGCGTCCGGGTTCGGCGTCGCGATTCGGCTTGTGGAGGATGACGTGCGAGCCCGGCACGCCGCGCGCGTGCAGCCACAGGTCGTACTTCTGCGCGACGTGGAACGTAAGCTCCTGGTTCTGCTGCGCGTTGCGCCCCACCCACGCCTCGAAGCCGCCGCCCAGGTCGAACCGACGAAACGGGAAGCGATCGACGTCCTCGTCGCCCTGTCCCACGTAGCGCGCGAGCTGCGCCTCGTTCGCCTTCCGAAAGCGCTTGAGGGCGCCCAGCGTGGTGATCGACTCCAGTTCTTCCAGCAGTTCGGCGGCCTCTTCGGCCTTCGACGCCGTGTCCATGAGCCGCCCCTCGGCCTCCTCGCGCGAGCGGCGCGTGCGCTGCGCCCGGCGGTAATAGTGCTGCGCGTTCTCGACGGCCGACTTCGCCGGGTCGAGCGGGATGGTGACGGGATCGCCCTCCTCGAACAGGTCGGGCAGCGTGACCTCGTCGGCGCCCTTCGGGATGGCATCGGGCTGGGCCATGAGCAAGTGCCCCCAACGCTCGTAGCGATCGGCGCGGCTCGGGCTGGCGAGCTCTTCCAGCATGCGGTCGGCGCTCTGGCGGTAGTGGTCGCGCGCCTCCGTGAGCGCCGCCTCCAGCGGCTCGTACAAGCGCTGAAAGTGCCGGGCCGCCAGCTGCCGCCGCACGAAGACGCGCACGGCTTCGTCTACCGTGTCGAACGTCTCGTGCGGGGCGTCGGACCGGTGCTGCAGCGGGACGAGCGAGACCACGTCGGGGAAGCGCCCGCGCTGGTAGAGGCACGGTGCCGGATCCTGCAGGGCGCCGATGAGCGCCCGCCCGGCGTCGAAGAGGGCGCGCCGGTCGGCTTCCGTGCAGTCCGCCGGCGCCTCGGCCATCCCCCCCGCGCGGTGGATCGTCTCCCGGGCCAGCGTGCGCCCGAAGAGCGGAAACGCCGACGAGACGGCCTGGCGCGTCTTGTTGCGATTCGGCTTCCAGCGGCCGTCGAACGCCTCGAACGTCTCCGGCATGGGCGCGGCGCGGGGCGACGGCGCCTCGGTGCCTGCCAGCTCATCGCTGTTGCGGAACGCGGCCTCGATGATGTCGTCGGCGCTCACCAAGAACACGTTGGCGCGCGCGCCGAAGAGCTGCAGCTGAAAACGGCGCCCGTCGGCCAGATCCAGGTCGATCATCCGGTCGCGCGTAGCGATGCGGACGTCCGTCACGGCCTGGTCGAACGCGCTGCGGAAGAGCGTCGCCACGTTGCGGCGGGCTTTGCTGTAGCCCGGCGTGCGGAAGATGAAAATCATCGGCCGCTGGACCGAGCAGCGGAGCGCTGTGGAACGAGTGCCCTCGGGGTGCGCAAACGCGAGCGTCAGTTCGTTCGGCTCCTGCGAGAACGCGTCGCCCACCGTGCAGCCCACCAGGTCGGGCGTCCACTCCCGCACGAGCGCCTCCAGCGTGTAGAAATTGTTGACCACGGCGGTTCGAGGGGTTGGGCGTGTGGATGTGTGGGAGGGAAAGATTGAGAATGGCGAATGAAGGGTAGCGACCCCGGCACAGTCCCAGCGCGATTTTCAACCTTCTACCCTCGCCCCCCGTCACGTCCCAGACCCGCCGCCCTCCACACGTCCATGCTCACCCGCGCTCGCCAACGGCCGCGTGTAGCACGACCTCCTCGGCGGGCGGGCGCAAATTGTAGTCCATGCGCATGGATGCGCCGTACGCGCCCGTCTTCGCCACGAGTAGCACGTCACCCTCCGCCGTCGTGGGCAGGCGGCGGCTATGGCCGAGCACGTCGCCCGTCTCGCAGATCGGGCCGACGACGTCGGCGGTAAGCGCGGGCGGGTCGCCGAGCCGGCTCAGGTTGACGATCTCGTGGTACGAGCCGTAGAGGGCCGGACGGATGAGCGAGTTCATCCCCGTGTCGATGCCCACGAAGTGACGGTCGCCCTTCGCCTTGGTCTGCGTCACACTACCGAGCAACACGCCGGCCTCGGCCACGAGATAGCGCCCCGGCTCCATCCACAAGTCGTACGCGGGATGGGCCGCCGTGAACTGCGCGAGCCGGTCTGCCACCTGG
>JAAAPH010000494.1 GCA_009908415.1 Bacteroidota bacterium | reverse complement strand
TCGCCAAAGGATTCACGCAGTACGGCTCGCGCGACGTAAGCCGCATCCGCGGCCGGCACAGCAACGCCATCGCCGAGATCCTCGGCCACGCGCCCGCCGACATCGTGGTGCACCGCGACGAACTCGTGCTGCTCGACCGTACCCGCTCCTCGGCCTGAGCGCCGCCTTCGCCCTGCCGCGATGGCTGGGCCCGATTTTCTCTCCCGATGAAACGCCCTCCCCGAACGTACAGGCGCAGCATGCTGCGCCTCAATGCGCCCTCCACGCCAAATCTGCGCTCACTGCAAACCACGACCCGCCCATGCCCCGCACCCTGACTTCTGACCCGACCACCGACACGCCGTCCACCGAGGCCCTCGCCGCTGCCTGCCAAAGAGCCAGCCGGCAGGTGGCCCAGCTCCCCACCGCCGCCAAGAACCGCGTGCTGGAGGCCATGGCCGACCGGCTGCAGGCGCACGAAGACGCCATCCTCGACGCCAATGCCCGCGACCTCGAGTACGCGCAAAAGCACGACATCTCTGCGGCGATGGTCGACCGGCTGGAGCTCAATCCCGCTCGCATCGCGAAGATGGCCGATGCGCTCCGTGAAGTCGCCTCCTTCGAAGACCCCGTAGGCCGGATGGCGGATGTGCGCCGCCGACCGAGCGGCATCGAAGTGGGCAAAATGCGCATCCCGCTCGGCGTGATCGCGATGATCTATGAGTCGCGCCCCAACGTGACGGCCGACGCGGCCGGGCTCTGCTTCAAGGCGGGCAACGGCGTCGTCCTACGCGGCGGCTCGGAGGCCTTCCACTCGAACCACGCCATCGCCGACGCGCTGCACGCGGCGCTCGACGCGCACGACATCCCGCCCGCTGCCATCACGCTGCTCCCGACGACGGACCGCTCCGCCATCACGGAGCTCATCCAGTGCGACGAATCGATCGACCTCGTCATCCCGCGCGGCGGCGAGGGGCTGATCCGCTTCGTCGACACAAACAGCCACATCCCCGTCATCAAGCACTACAAGGGCGTGTGCCACCTGTACGTGGACCGCGCGGCGGACCTCGACGTGGCGATGCGGCTGCTTATCGACGGCAAGCTCTCGCGCCAAGCCGTGTGCAACGCGCTGGAGACGCTGCTCGTGCACGAGGACGTGGCCGACGACTTCCTGCCCCAGGCCTACGAGACGCTGGACGAGGCCGGTGTGGAACTCCGCGGCTGCGACCGCACACAGGCGGCACTCCCCGACGTGACACCTGCCACCGATGACGATTACGGCGCCGAATTCCTTGGCCCCATCCTGGCCGTGAAGGTGGTGGGCGACTACGATGCGGCCACGAATCACATCGCCCAGTTCGGTTCGAACCACACCGACGTCATCGCCACCGACGACTTGCCGACGGCTCGCCGCTTCACGCGCGAGGTCGACTCGTCCGTCGTGCTCGTGAATGCGTCGTCGCGCTTCTCCGACGGCGGCCAGCTCGGCCTCGGCGCCGAGATTGGCATCTCGACGACGAAGCTGCATGCCTTTGGGCCGATGGGGCTCGATGCGCTCACCACCGAGAAATTCGTCGTACACGGGCAGGGCGAGACGCGCCACGACCTCTCGACGCTGACCTGATTACGCAACCTCCGGTTGCATGGGTACATCTCTCCCAGGGTCCCTGCGGCCCGGTCGTTCCCCCGGTCGATGACGCCGCCACGCGCGGGAGCGGCTGCGCAACCGAGGCGGGCGCCGTGGACGCAGGCATCCGCGGAGCGACGGGGGAAGGCCTGTTCGGGAATGCCGTTCGGTATCATCGAGCATCGGCCCTTTGAACAGCCGGATGCGGCACAGTCGTTGTGCGTCTATGGTCGCTCCCTTACGCGGCCTCAACTCGATCGCCTCCGACGCACATGCGCCTGTTCTACTTCGTTCTTTGCACCGCGGCTGTTGCGTGGATCGGTGCGGGGTGCGCCTCGCAACAGCCCATCGGCCTAATTGGCGGCGACGTCGACAAAGTCGTCGCGGCGTTCGACACCGGCACGCATGCCGCGCGGGGCAGCATCAACGTGCCGTCTACCGGCGACCGCGACGCGTACGCCTTCGCCATCGACCCATCCGGCGCCCACGCGTACGTATCCAACCGCTTCGACCGGATCCACCGCATCACGTTCGGCGACACCGCGCTCTCGGTGTCTGGCGCGCTGATCACGCCCTCGCACACGGCTTCCGATCTTGCCATGATGACGACCGGTCCGCGCCTGCTCGTAGCTGTAGGGATCGACACGGCATCAACAGCCGGCGTCCTCTCGGCGATCGACCCAGCAACCGGGACCGAGCTGGACCGCGCGCGCCTTGGCAACGCAACGCCGTACTCCGTTGCAACGTGCGATGACGGACGGACCGTACTGGTTGGCACCGACGCGCCGCAAGCCGTCCACAAATTTACGCTGGAGGATGGGGGGCAGCTCCTGCGCGCGGACGGGGCGCTGACGGTGCGCCACTCGGTGGCCAACGTGTACTGCGCGCCGGGGTCGCAAACAGGGATGATTGTGTTCAGCGCCCGTGCCTCCCTCCAGTCGTTCGATGTCCGTTCGATGCGAGGCGTCAGCACGCGCCGCCTCGCCGCGCAAGCGGCAACCCCGGTGCGTTCGTCTCCCTTCGGCCTGTCGGGCGTGTTTGCGCGGGATGGGAGCCGCTTCTTTGCGCGCAGCGAGCGGGGCGACTTCA
>JAAAPH010000137.1 GCA_009908415.1 Bacteroidota bacterium | reverse complement strand
ACGGGCGGCCTCTCGGAAGCCATCACGGAGCGGCTGAGTCCGGAACGTCCACGGCCGGTTGATGAGCAGCATCGCTCCTTCGGAGGCCGCCATCCCGTGCAGGCTCATGTGCAACGCGAAGGGCCCGTGCATCCGCAGAAAATCGGCCACGGCGCTGTTCTCGACGCGCATATCCGGAAAGCCAAACTCCAGGTCGCGCCCGGGCGGCTCCCGGTCGACGTGCTGCAGGTAGGCGGCGTGATCGGGCCACGCCTTCATCCACGGCTCATTGCGCGCGGCGCCGTCCGGGTTCGTATGCGGAACGACGACGAAGCGGACGCGGTCGAGCCACGGCGTGAGGGAGCCGTCGCCGCGGCTGGCCGCCACGAGGGCCAGCAGCGTCTCCGGCCCCACCGGTTCGTCGGCGTGGTTGCCCGCGATGAGGCTGACGGCGCGCGGTCCCTCCCCAATTACGACGCCTACAATCGGGCGGCCTTCCTCGCTCGTTCCAATCTCGTGAAGCGCAGCCATGGGATGAGCCTCGCAGGCCGCCCGGAGCACCGACAGGCGCTCGGCGTGGGTGTGGAACCGGGGCGCCTGCGGGGCTATCGCCGGCAGCCCATCGCCGCTGAGCGGCTCAAAAGTGCGGTTCGGATCCCCTTGCTTTTTTGTTCTGTCCCTTGACATGATCACGGCGCCCTGTTATGATGAACATTCATTCGGCAGAAATTCTATCGTAAATTTCCCATTTGTGCAGTATGGCGAGTTTGCTAGGGTGCACTGCCGACGGTTCATCTTATACCTTGTATTACGATCACGAAGAACATGGCAGAGCGTCAAACCGGAACGGTAAAGTGGTTTAGCGACAAGAAGGGGTTCGGCTTCATCATCCCTGAACAAGGAGGCGAGGACCTTTTTGTCCACTACAGCGAAATTGAGGGGGACGGCTTTCGGACGTTGGAAGAGAATGATCGGGTCGAGTTTACAGTCGGCCACACGGAGAAAGGCCCAAATGCTCAGGAGGTCGTGAGGATTTAACCGTCCGCTTCTCATCTCTTAACACCGCGCCCGATCTCGTTCTGAGGTCGGGCGTTGGTGCTTTTGGTATGCCCCCGCACACACCGGTGGGTGCACGGCACAGGGTCCGCTGGCCGACTACTCGTTGGCGTCGAGGATGCGTTCGATGCGGGCGCGCGCGTCCTCCAGGTGGAGGCGCGTGATGGGATCGTCGCTGCGAATGAGGCCGGTTTCGATTTCGCCGCGCAGGGTCTCCAACTCTCCGCGCACGTAGGCCCGGATGTCGGACTGCGCCACGTGAACCGGCGTGATGTCGAGGGATGATCGAGCCGACGGGGGCGGAAGGTCGGCGTCCTCCGTCATCAAGTGCGCCATCCGCTCGATGTATGCGCGCTGCAGCACCCGCCGAAACGGGCCGATGGAGGCGCCCGGCTGCAACTCGGTCCAGACGCCGGTGCGCAGATCGTCCAGCATCTCGGTGACCAGGTACGTGCTTTCCTCGCCGTCGACGGCTTCAAACTCGATGAGGCGGGCCATGCGCTGTGGATCGAGCACGAGACGGAGCGTACGGGCTTGGGCCGTGCGAACCCGCTCCATGGCGCCGTCGTTCTCGATGCGGCGAAGCACGTCCGTGTTGATCAGCCAGGACGGCGTGGCAAACACTTCGGCGTTCAGAAACTGCATCGCCCGCTCCTGGCGCATGCGGGGGACGATCTCGTAGACGACCCCTTCCTGGTCGTAGGTCTTGTGCGTCTCGTACACGCCGCCAATCCGGCGCGCCACGTGCCCGAGGTAGCGGCGCCACTGCACCACGACCTGCTCGTACAGCTCGTCGAGCGTATCGTAAGTTTCGCCGTCCTCGTACGTCCAATCGATTAACCGGTCAAGGATCCGCTGCAGGTTGGCGATTCCGAGTTGACTCGCCTCCACGGCGTCGTTGCCGAGGTCTTCGTTCTGCGAACGCGGATCCACCCGATAGGACGACTGGGCCCCGTAGAAGTAGTACGGATCGCCGGCGTGCTCCAGAATCATGGCATCGAGCGTCTGAGCTTCATCCTCCGGGGTGTCTGCCTCCGGCAGCGGTTGATAGCCCCACTGAATCGCCCACCGGTCGTACGTGCCAATGCGCGGGATGAAGTGCGTCACCCCATCGCCGGGTTGCGCTACGTAGTTGAAGCGGGCATAGTCCATGATGGAGGGCGCGGTGCCTCGGGTGCTCGTGTAGGTGGGCGACCGCAGCGAGTCGACGGGCACGGCGTAGCTCGCCCCCCAGTTGTGCGGAAGCCCTAGCGTGTGGCCCACCTCGTGGGCCGACACGAAGCGGATGAGTTCGCCCATGACCTCCGTCTCAAACGCCGGGGCACGGGCCTTGGGGTTGGCGGCCGCCGTCTGTACGAAGTACCAGTTGCGCAGCAGGTTCATCACGTTGTGATACCAGCCGATGTCGCTCTCCAGGATCTCGCCCGAGCGCGGATCGTGGACGTGCGGCCCATACGCGTTTTGCACCTCCGAGGCGAAGTAGCGGATCACCGAGTAGCGCACGTCATCGGGATCGAACGCGGGGTCCTCCGCTTCTGACGGCGGATCCTTGGCGATGATCGCGTTCTTGAACCCAGCCGCCGCGAAGGCCTCTTGCCAATCCTCGACCCCCTGCTTGATGTAGGGTCGCCACATCTCCGGGGTAGCGGGGTCGATGTAGTAG
>JAAAPH010000005.1 GCA_009908415.1 Bacteroidota bacterium | reverse complement strand
CGGGGTTGGTCAACACAGTGGGAATGTCAGGCTACAAGCGCGCTACGTTCCACCTCGCCGGCTCATGGGGTGCGTGAAGGCGTAAAAGTAAAAATAGAAATAAAACGAAAACGCATAGTATGCCGGTCGGGCGAGGACGGCGGCGCGTCCAGCGGTCGGCAAATCAGTCGTGATGGTCGGCGTCGTTCGTTTCATAACACTCTTACGGTACGAACCGGCAGCGACGGTGTCAAGTCGGCGCTCAAAGAAGCGGCGGCGCCCAGGCCCCGCCGCCCTGCTGTGTGTTCGTTTATCGCGGTTCGGGCGGTGTGCTTAAGCGGCCGCACTCACCCGGTCCGTTGTGCATCAAACTCAAGGTCGCTTGCCCGGCGCACGATGGCCACGACGAAGCCGCCCGTCATCAGGATGATGCCGATCCAGACGAGGCTGATGAACGGTTTGGCGTACGCCTGCACCACGACCCAGTCCTCGGGCATCACCTCGACGCCCTCGATGGCGAGGTTGGCCTTGCCGGTATTTACGTCCATCTCGGTGAAGGCAACCGTCAGGTTCCAGTCGCGCACCCGGTTCTCCACGTATTGCACGGAGCGGTCTTGCATGATGACGTAGATGGGGCGCAGCGTCCGGCGCACGCCGGTTTCCAGGTTCGTCGCGTGTAGCACGGCGGCCACGGCCATCTGCGCGTCATTGGGCACCTGGTCCAGCACGCGCTGCGGCACATCTTCAGCGGGGGGCATGCCGGGGCCCGACTGGATGACGGCGAAGCGCTCGAAGGCGAGCGCGTACTGGTCCTCGCCGAGCACGGTGGAGTCGCCGCGGGCCAGCTGGAGTTCGCCGCCGGGCGGGCCCTCCTCGTCATCCACGCCGGTGGCCGCCCGGGGCGTGACGGCGGCAAAGATGTCTTTCTCCACGAAGGCCTTCACGTCGGGGTGCATGAACCATTGCCCGTTTTTGCCCTCGTAGGCGACGGGCTTCAACGTGTACGACCGGCCTTTCGGGTCGGTGATGTCCAGGATGTACTGACCGCGCCCGCGGTTGGTGGCCGTCTTCTCGGCGTAGGTGACCCGGTAGCCGTTGATGGTGCGGGTCTGCCCCTCAGCCAGAATAAAGTTCTCCCGGGCCTGCTGGTTGGGGCCCACGGTCTGCGGCTGGCCGATCTGGGGGAATGCTTTGCTGAAGCCGCTCGACGCGATGACGCCGAGGATCATGACCGCAAAGCCGATGTGCGTGATGGCGCCGCCGGCCATGCGCGGGTTGCCGCGGCCGATGCGCCACAGCACCAGGCCGTTCCCGAAGAGCGCAAAAAAGCCCACGAAGGTGAGCAGCAGCAACTGCAGGCCTTGGCCGTACATCGACCAGAAGTCGCCGAGGCCGCTCAGCAAGCCGGCCTCGGCCCCCATCTGCTCGGCGGTCGCGGGCGCGGCAGGGGCGCGCAACGTCACCGTCTGCTCGACGAACGGCGTAAACAACAGGATGGCAATCGTGCAGGCGGTGGCCAGCGCGATGGGCTTGAGGAGCACGCGGTTCACCTCGTCCACGCTCATCGTATTCCACCAGAAGAGTTGACCGAGGCCGATCAGGAACGTGAAGCCGAGCGCAATCGGGAGGGTCCACGTGTTGTAGAACTCGATGGGCACAGCCGATGGGTTGTCGCGGAAGATATTCCCCAGAATGGGCGCGCTTGTCCCCAAGATGATGACGGCGGCCGCGGCGGTAAAGAGCATCGCGCCCGAGAAGATCATGAACTCGCGGGAGAGGACGCGCGGCTCCTCGGCCGGTTCGGGCAGTTCGCGGTAGCGGTAGGCAAGGAGGCCAAAGCCGAGGGCGCCGAGCGCCACGATCCAGAGCAGGAGCTGGTTATAGAGCCCGAGGTCCACAAACGAGTGGACGGACACATCGCCCAGGACGCCGCTGCGCGTGAGGAACGTCGAGTAGATGACGAACAGGTACGCCAGGATCGACAGGAAGAGCGCCGATTTGTGGCTCTTGCTGCTCTTTTTCTGGACGAGCATCGTGTGGAAGGCGGCGATGCCGAGCATCCACGGCACGAGCGACGAGTTCTCCACGGGGTCCCACGCCCAGTAGCCGCCAAACGAGAGCGTCACGTACGCCCAGTAGCCGCCCATCGCGATGCCAACGCCGAGGATCATCACCGCAAAGAGCGTCCACGGCAGCGCGGGCCGGACCCACTGCGTGTACCGCTTTTTCCAGAGCGCGGCGATGGCAAAGGCGAACGGCACGACCATCGCCGAAAAGCCCACGAAGAGCACCGGCGGGTGAATCGTCATCCATGGGTTCTGCAAGAGGTCGTTGAGGCCCGTGCCATCAGCGGGGATGAAGCCCGGGTTTTGCTGGAAGATGGGCGCCTCGGGAAACGCTTCCGCCAGCGTCTTAAACGGCGACGAACCGATCTCCAGCGGGCCAAACTGTAGGCCGGCGATCATCGAGAGCAGGAAGAACTGGGAGGCGGCCACGACCGCCATCACGGCCGTTTCGTAACGGGGCTTCACCATGCGGATAAGGGCCACGCCCACGCCGCACATCATGAGGCCCCACAGCATGAACGAGCCTTCTTGCCCGGCCCAGAACGTCGACATCAGGTAGTGCAGGGGAAGGTCGTTCGACGACGTCTGGTAGACGTAGGCATACTGGTACTGATGGTTGAGAATCAGATACATCAGGATGCCCGATGCGGCAGTG
>JAAAPH010000098.1 GCA_009908415.1 Bacteroidota bacterium | reverse complement strand
GCATGTCTTGCAGCACAGCGCCGTGCAGGAAGAAGCCGACGACCGCGTTCGAGGCCATCAGCACGACAGACGTGGGCGTAGCGATCTTCTCCGAGATGCGATACTTCAGCGTCACAAAGGCAAAGGTGCAGATGTCGAGTCCATTCCCCAGGATGGCGCTCAGGATGCCCCCGACGACCCCCACCCCGATGATCTCCCACCGCTGCCCCGCCGACAGGTTGGGCAGTGCCTCGCGCGTGGTGCGCTCCCAGACGTGGTTGAGCAGAAACAGCGCGATGCCGTAGCTGAGCCAGAACGAGACGAACAGCATCTTGCTATAGGCGGCGGGCACATACGGCGCGATGCCAAACGTGCCGATGGTGATGCCCACCGTCCCGCCGATGAGGCCGAGCATCAGGTAGGTCCGCTCGACGGGAATCCGATTCAGAAAAATCCACAGCGCGGCGGCCGTCATGCCCACGCTCTGGATGGCCAGGCTGAAGTTGCGCGCCACGTCCGGCGCGATGCCGAAAACGAGCGTCATCACCGGATAGGCGATGGCGCCGCCGCCCTCCGAACTGGCGCCGGCCATGAACGAGCCGAACACCATCGTGAGCGTCATGAAGCCATTGTCGATGAAGAGCGCCCACTGCTGGCTGCCCTGCATGTACGCGGCCCACACGACGAATGTGATTCCGACGGCGAGCGCGAAGAGGCGGAGGCGGCCGACCTCGGAACGAAATGGCGCGTGCAGGGAGCTGAGCATGAAAAACCCAAGGGGGAGGCTTCAGAGCGTACCGGCCTCCCAAGTAAATGGTGACGGCCGAGTGCTGCAACGCGCCTGCTGACCTGGACATGGCATCGTGCCGGATTTTTCACGCATTGATTCCCATGTGCGGCCTTCGTTCTTTGATATTGGTCTGTTCTCGCACGGCCCGCCTATGCCCCTCGACCGATGTTTGCCCCCCAATCGGAATCCCATCTGCCATGACGCGCCTGTTTCCTCGGCTCGCCGCCCGAGCCGCTCTCGCCGCTCTTTTCGCCTTCATGCTGGCCCTGCCCGACGCGCCGGCTGTCGCGCAAGAGCGCGACGCCAACACCACGGTCGACCCGGCCCTCTTCAGTGACATGGACTACCGGATGGTAGGCCCGGCGCGCGGCGGGCGCGTCACGGCCGTGGCCGGGCATCCGGCGCATCCACACACGTTTTATATGGGGTCCACCGGCGGCGGCGTGTGGAAGACGACCGACTACGGCACGACGTGGCACAGCGTCTCAGACGGCCAGGGCTTCAAATCGCTCTCGATGGGAGCCATCCGCGTGGCGCCGTCGGACACCAACGTGGTGTATGCCGGCACGGGCACGGACGGCATTCGGAGCAACGTAATCGCCGGGAAGGGCATGTACAAGTCGACCGACGCCGGAGCCACCTGGGAGTTCATCGGCCTGGAGGAGGCCGGGCAGATCGGCAATCTCGCCGTTCACCCCGAGGACCCGGACCGCGTGTTTGCCGCGGCGCTCGGCAGCCCGTTTGGGCGCAACGAGCAGCGCGGCGTCTTCCGCTCGACGGACGGCGGGGACACGTGGGAGAAGGTGCTCTACGCCTCGGACAGCACCGGCGCGTACGGCCTCTCGATGAACCCGCAGAACCCGGACGAGATCTACGCGACGCTGTGGCGCGGCGAGCGCAAGCCGTGGACCATCATCAGCGGATGCGCGCACCCGTGCCAGGCCGGCATCTACAAGTCGGCGGACGGCGGGGACACGTGGGAGCAGGTGATGTCGGCCGCGGAGATGCCCGACGGCCTCATCGGCAAAATCGACGTGTCCGTCTCGCCGGCCAACCCGGATCGCATCTACGCGCTCGTCGAGGCGCTGCCCGAGGCCGAGGGGTTGTACCGCTCGGACGACGCCGGCGCGACGTGGACCTTCGTGAACGACCGGCCCGAGTTGATGGGACGTCCGTTCTACTACACCAACGTCCACGCCCATCCCACCGACCCCGACGTGGTGTACGTAAACGGCAACGTGGGCGAGTTCTCGCGCTCTGACGATGGCGGCGAGCGCTTTGAGCGCATTGATACGCCACACGGCGACAACCACGACCTCTGGATCAACCCGGAGAATCCGAACCTCATGATCCAGTCGAACGACGGCGGCGCGAACGTGACGCTGGACGGCGGCCAGACGTGGTCGACACAGCACAACCAGCCGACGGCCGAGCTCTACCAGGTGGACGTGGACGACCAGTTCCCTTATCGCCTCTACGCGGGGCAGCAGGACAACTCGACGATCTCGGTGCCCAGCCTGCCCCCGGCCGAGCGGGCGCCAGCCGGTCCGGAAGGATGGTGGCACGCACTCGGCGGCTGCGAAACGGGTCCCGTGGTGCCCAAGCCCGGCAACGCGAATGTGGTGTACGGCAACTGCAAAGGGCGCTTCGACCGCTACAACCGCACGACGGGCCAGGCGAAGCGGTACTACGTGGGTGCCCAGTACATGTACGGCCGCAACCCGTCCAAGCTGGAATACCGGTTCCAGCGCACCGTCCCCATTGAGGTGTCGCCCCACAATGCAAACGTCATCTACCACGGCTCGCAATACGTCCACCGCACGACGGACGAGGGCGTCACGTGGCGGACCATCAGCCCGGACCTTACGGCCTTCAAGCCGGAGTACCAGGTGCGCTCCGGCCAGCCCATCACGAACGACATTACGGGCGAGGAGCACTACAGCACACTCTA
>JAAAPH010000295.1 GCA_009908415.1 Bacteroidota bacterium | reverse complement strand
TATCGACGACGGCCGGCATGGACCCGCCCTCGCGAAGCGGAACGACGTAGCGGACGGCGGTGTGGACAGGGAAGCGCATAGTGAGCCGGGCGGGAAGCCGGAGGGTACAATGCGGCGGCTCGAAGTCCAGCAGAAGGGAAAAGTTTCCCGCTGAACGGTCCGCCCACCGTCTCACCCGATATGGTCACAGCGCATCCAGAAGCTGATGGGCTTCGCGCTTATACACCGGATCGAAGGGGTCAGCCCTCGGGGCATCGAGCGCTTCGCGGAGCTGCGAGCGCGCCGCGTCGGGGCGGTCGATCGTCAGGTACGTTTTGCCCAGTTCTAGATGGTGGTACGCCCGGTCCTCCAACGCAATGGCGGTTCTGAAATCCGCGACGGCCTGATCGATGGACGCCTCCGGCAGTCCGCCGTAGATGGCCGCGACGATGGCACGCTGGAAGAAATTCAGGTCGGCGGCCTCGCGGTGCCAGCGCCCCCGGACGTGGTACGCGCCGGCCAGCGTCGAGTCGAGGGCGATGGCGCGCTCGGCGTGTGCCTTGACGGCGCGAGAGCGCTCTACCCGCTCGCGGGTGCTTGCATGCAATGCCAGCCGTCCTTGGGCCACGGCCATGGCAAAGTGGGCCCAGGCCGAGGTCGAGTCCGCCGCCAACGCCCTATCGGCCGCCGCAACGGCTTGCTGGAAAAAGTGGACGGCCTGGCGTTCGCTCTCGGCCGCCTTGCCCAAATCGGACCACGTGAACGCCAGCCGGTAGAGCACATTCACGTTGCCAGGATGCTCCTCCTGGAGCCGATGGAGCAGCGCCAGCATGTCGCGGAAGCGTCGCTGGGTGCGGAGCGCTTCCGTCGTGTCGAAGGCCTGCTGCAGCGAGTCGGCCGGAAACAACGCGTGCACCGGTTGACGTTCTGGGTCCGCGGTCGCTGGCGTCGCGCCCGGTGCTCCCAACGAGGGAGGCGCAGCCAACCCCGCCATTCCCACGAGGAGCGCAGTGCCGATCCCAGACCAAATCCGTCGATACAGCAAAGCGGTGAGCGAGGAATCCACAGTGCCGAGTCAATCAGGTGAATAGTACACGGTGGGAGGACGGGGCGAACGGCCCCTCGGGTGGGTTTCCGTAAGTGCGACATTCATGCCAGCGTGCCGCACGAGAATGTGGACCATGGCACCGGCGCGTTGGAGAACGAGGCAGGGGTCGCCCCAAAGCGTCTACACATCGTTGCACCTCTCAGGCTCCATCGGTGGGACATTCGCTCCTAGCTTTTGCATCTTACACACGCGTCGACGCCATGGTCTGTTGCGCGCTCTGTGCTGACGGCGCCACCGAATGCTCCGACCCCCCACCAACCCGGATTGCCGATGACACGAACGGTCCAGATTCTTCTTTTTGATGCCGTGGAGCTGCTCGACTTCGCGGGACCGTTCGAGGTGTTTTCGGTTGCGGGCCGTGAGGGGGCCTTCGCCGTACAGACGGTGGCGGAGGCGGCCGCGCCCCTTCGCTCGCGCGGTGGCCTTACGGTGACGCCCGATGCCACGCTGGCGGAGGCGCCGCAGGCCGACGTGCTCGTCGTGCCCGGCGGGCAGGGCGCACGCACCGCCATGCACCGTGCGCCGGTACTGGATTGGGTGCGGGACGGGGCGGAGACGGCGACGGTCGTGCTGTCGGTCTGCACGGGTGCGTTCATCCTAGCGCGGGCCGGGCTGCTCGACGGGTGCACCGTGACGACCCACCGCGACGGGCTGGATCGGTTGGAGACGCTGGCACCCGGCGCCGAGGTGGTTCGCGATCGCCGCTTCGTTGACAACGGGGCCATCGTAACGGCAGCGGGCATCGCAGCCGGTATCGACGCGGCGCTGCACGTCGTTGCGCGGCTGTGCGGCACGGACCACGCCGCGGCGACGGCTCGGCACATGGAGTACGCATCAGACGGGGCAGCCCCCAGAGCGCCTTCGGGCTCGTCGCCGGCCTCCTCGTGAGGCCTACTGCGAATCGGGCTGGCGCGGGGTGATCTCGAAGTCGATGTCGCGCTCCACCTGCTGGCCGGTGACCTCATCGGTGACGCGCACGGTGACCGTGAGCATGCCGGGGTTTTGGTTCTCCCAGTCGCTCAGGTCGATCAGGATCTGCTCTTTCGCCGTGCGACGGTCGCCCTCGTAAGTCGTGCTGGCCGTCGTGCGCTCTTCTTTGTCGCCGCGGAAGAGGCGCGTCAGCCGCCCCCGCTCGGTACGGCGCATCACGTCATACTCCACGGTGTAGCGCGTCCGATCGTCGCTGTCAAAGCCGAGGTGGTAGAGCTCAAAGTAGAGCAGCAGCGACGCCTCCGCCCCAATCCGGCTGAAGGGATAGGGCGAGGCGTCGTCGACCGAGGCGACGGCCTCAGATCCGCCCGAAAGCAGCGGCTTGAGGTCGCTCATCTCCAGCCGGTCCGGCGCCGCGTTGAGCGCCGCGAGCGTGTCGACACGGCGCGTGGCAATGCGCAACTGATCGCCCAGCTGGATGCGGCTGCCGTCCACATCGGCCGTGTACTGCTCCCACTGCAGCCCCAGGTGGTAGGGGCCCGACCCGCTTTTGATGCTGAACACACTGGGCACCACCAAGCCCTGCTGCCCCGATGCCGACCCCGTGTTGTACCACTTGCCGCGCATCTTGCGCCGGCTGTAATCGGGCGAGTACTCGACGGCAGTTAGCTTCACGAGCGACGTTTTGTCCGCATGCTCCTCATCGAGTTGC
>JAAAPH010000315.1 GCA_009908415.1 Bacteroidota bacterium | reverse complement strand
CATCGCAGCAGGTGAAGCCGGGCCTGTTCGGCCGCGTGCAAATTCAGTACGACCAGCGCGACAACGCACTCCTCATCCCGAAGCAGGCCGTACTCGAAGAAGACGATGAGTCCACCGTGTTCGTCATCCGAGACACCGTCGCCATCCGCCGCACCGTGACGACAGGCTACGCCAACGGCGACCGCATCGAGATTCTCGACGGCGTGGCCGAGGGCGAACGCATTGTCATCACCGGCCAGGCGACGCTGCAGGATAGCGCACGGGTCGAGGTCATCCATTAGCTCCCTTCGGTCGCTGTCACATGCTCGCTTCGCTCGCGTCATGTGTTCGCGTTGCTCACGTCATTCGTTGTCAGGTTCAGAAGCCGACAATCCATGACACGAGCCGCAGGCGACGGATGAGCGTAGCAAACTAAGGCGAGTACTTGACCATCCATGACGGCGAGTGCAAGCGAGCCACCTGACGCGAACGCCGTGATCACTTGACGAAACTCAACGACCCGGGCTCCCCCGGTTCACCAAACGCCAACCGTCTCCATGAAACTCGTCCACCTCGCCACGCGCCGCCGTGTCACCATCGCCATGTTCACGGTGGCGGTGATCCTCTTCGGCTCGGTCGCGCTCTCGCGGCTGAACATCAACCTGCTGCCCGACCTGTCGCACCCGGCGCTCACGATCCGCACGGAGTACGACGGGGCCGCGCCGGCGGAGATCGAGAACCTCATCACGAAGCCCATCGAGGAAGCGCTTGGCGTCGTCAAGAACGTGCAGACGATCCGCTCCGTCTCGCGCGCCGGGCAGTCGGACGTGATCCTGGAGTTCGCGTGGGGCACGGACATGGACTACGCGAGCCTCGACGTGCGCGAAAAGATCGACGCGCTCCAGCTCCCGCAGGACGTGCGACGGCCGGTCATCCTGCGGTTCGACCCGTCGCTCGACCCGATCATGCGGTTCGCGCTGGCGAAGAGAGCCCCGCCCGATGAAACGCTGCTGGCCGATGCCTCGAAGGACGCTTCCCTCGGCCAGCTGGCGGACGACTACTCGCTGGATGAGCGCAATCTCAAAGTCATCCGCCGCTTCGCCGACGAGGAGGTGAAGCGCGACCTGGAGTCGGCGCTCGGCGTGGCCGCGGTGAAAGTAAGCGGCGGCCTCGAAGACGAGGTGCAGGTGCTCATCGACCAGGAGAAGCTGTCGCAGCTCAACCTGACGATGCAGCGCGTGGCGCAGGTGCTGCAGTCGGAGAACGTAAACCTCTCGGGCGGGCGGCTCGAAGAGGGCGTGCAGCAGTACCTCGTGCGCACGCTCAACCAGTTCCAGACCGTCGAGGAAATCGGCGACGTCATCATCAGTCCGGAGGGGCGGGCGCCGGTGTACCTGCGCGACGTGGCGAATGTCCAACTGGGCTACAAGGAGCGCGAGACGATCACGCGCATCAACGGCACGGAGGCCGTCGAAATCGCCATCTACAAAGAGGGCGACGCGAACACCGTGGCTGTGGCCGAAGCCGTCGAGCAGCGGCTCCAGCAGGAAGTGAACGACAAGCTGCCGGCGGACATGGCGCTGACGAAGGTCTACGACCAGTCGACGTTTATTTCCAACGCCGTCGATGAGGTCGTGAACGCCGGGCTGATCGGCGGCGTGCTCGCCATCTTCATCCTCTACTTCTTCCTGCGCGACGTGCGGTCGACCCTCATCATCGGCCTGTCGATTCCGGTGTCGGTGATCGCCACGTTCAACCTGATGTACGGGTTCGACCTGACGCTCAACATCATGTCGCTCGGCGGGCTGGCGCTCGGCATCGGACTGCTGGTGGACAACTCGATCGTGGTGCTCGAAAACATCGCGCGGCACCGCGAGATGGGCAAGTCCGTGTTGGAGTCGGCCCGCGAAGGGGCCGGCGAGGTCGGCACCGCCGTGATCGCCTCGACGCTGACGACGGTGGCGGTCTTCCTGCCGCTCGTGTTCGTACAGGGCATCGCCGGGCAGCTCTTCCGCGACCAGGCGCTGACGGTGACGTTCTCGCTGCTCGCC
Source organism: Bacteroidota bacterium (assembly GCA_009908415.1). Taxonomy (GTDB): domain Bacteria; phylum Bacteroidota; class Rhodothermia; order Rhodothermales; family Salinibacteraceae; genus JAAAPH01. The sequence goes on along the minus strand of JAAAPH010000315.1, from coordinate 703 downwards.
TCGCTCCTCGTGGCGCTGACGCTGATCCCGATGCTGGCATCGCTGGGTGGGGCGAACGATGACGAAGACGCCGTACGGACGCACGGCCGTGCGTCCCCACAGGCCGATGCATCCCCAGAGTTGCCAGAACCGAAAACCACCGTGGGGCGCTGGCTCCGCGCGGTGCGGCTCTTCCTCTTCACCACGATCCCGACGTGGATCGCGTGGGCCGTCGTGCAGGGCGTACGCGGCGTCGGCTGGGGGTTGGGCACACTCGTGCAGCCGTTCGTGTGGGCGTTCAACCGGAGCTACGACGCCATCGGCGACCGCTATCCGGGCATGCTGCGCTGGGCGCTCCGCCGCAAAGCCGTCGTGCTGACTGTGGCGTTTGGGCTGTTCATCGGCACCGGACTGCTCGTCCCGACGCTGGGCATCGAGCTCATCCCGCAGCTCTCGCAGGGCGAGTTCGAGGTCACGATGAAGCTGCCGCCGGGCACGCCCATCGAGCAGTCGGACGCCGCGCTGGCCCGCCTGCAGCAATCCGCCCGCGGCGTCGATGCCATCGCGACGAGCTTTGCCGTGTCGGGCACCGGCAACCGGATGGACGCGAACCCCGACGAGGGCGGCGAAAACTACGGCGAGGTGCACGTGCGCCTCGCCTCCGATGCCGGCGAGATGGGCGAGGCGGAGGCGATGAGCACGCTCCGCCGCACGCTCGACCGCA